>JALYIL010000205.1 GCA_030775825.1 Actinomycetota bacterium | reverse complement strand
GTCCAGGACTTACGCGCTACCGCGGTGGCGCTAGCCCGCAACGGCGCTATCGCCAGTCGGATCGGCGCTGTACGAGCAGCCGATAGAGAGTGCTCTGGATCGTGTCCCGCACCTGATCGGTGAGCTCGAACATGACGACGGGATCGTCTGCGGCCGCCGCGCCGTGCGTGGCGGTGTGGATCGGCTCGCCGAACTCGATGTACCACTTACTCGGGAGCGGGACCAGGCCGAGCGCCCCCAGCCACGGGAAGGTAGGCGTCAGCGGAAAGTACGGCAGGTTCAGGATCCGGGCCAACGTCTTGGCATTGCCGAGTACTGGGTGGATCTCTTCCGAGCCGACGATCGATACTGGAATGATCGGCACGCCGGTCTTGAGCGCGGCGCGGACGAACACACCCCGGCCGAACCTCTGCAGCGTGTACCGCTGGCTGAACGGCTTGCCGATCCCCTTGAAGCCCTCCGGCCACACGCCGACGAGCTCTCCGGCAGTGAGAAGGCGCTCGGCGTCCGGGTTGCACGCCAACGTCGCTCCGGCCTTGCGGGCCAGTGAACCGACGGCGGGCGTACTGAACAGCAAGTCGGCCCCGAGCATGCGCAGGAAACGTCCCGGGGGGCTCTCCGAGGCGGTGTGCTCGTGCACCGCGAACGCGGTCATCGCTGCGTCCAGAGCCCACAGGCCGCCGGCATGGTTGGCTACCAGCAGTGCGCCGCCCTCGGCGGGAATGTTCTCGATGCCGTTGACCTCTACGCGAAACCACCGGTCATAGAGCGGCTTGAGCAGGGGTGCCAGGACATTGGCCGTCAGGTCGGCGTCGAAACCGAATTCATCAACGACATAGTTCCCGTCGATGCGTCGCCGCAAGAACGCCAGGCCGTCGGAGAAGCGGCCCTCCCATGGCGCCGCGGCGGTCGGCACACCGGCCACGTCCGCACCGGCGACGGGCCCTGGCCTCGCATCGCGGCCGAACTTGTGGACCGACGCATCCGGGCCCTGACGCCCCATCCCGTCGCGGCGCCGAGCGCTCTGCTGACCGCCGTGCAATTGAATGACCTGGGCCTCGTCCATCATTGCCCCGCCGGTGCCGCGGTTGCGGCGGCCAAAGCCGGCACACCAGATCGTGCCGCCATAATCCGGGCGGCCACGCCTTCGACGATGCGAAGGGCGTTGGTACTGAGCCGAGACTTCGATACCCGAGCGCCGAGGTAGGAATCCAAGGCCTGCTCGGTCGTGTAACGCGGCTGGTAGCCGAAGCGGGTGCGCAGCCGGGTGGTATCGACGGCACGCCCGAACTTCAGGAAGCTAGCGCCCTCGGCGGACACCTCGCCGATGCCGCTATTGCGGACGATTTCCGCGACAGCGGAGATTGCCGGTGCAGGCACGGGCAGGCGCAGGCGCCTGGCGCGACGGACCGCCTGTGACAAGGGGATGATCCCGTCGGCGGCTACGTTGAACACTCCTGGATGGTCCCCCACGCTCGCACGCCGGAGCACCTCGACCGCGTCGCTCTCGTGCAGCAACTGCAGCCGCGGGTCGAAACCGAGCGAACTCGGGATGATCGGCATTGCCAGCAGGCGACCGACGGGAACGTCGATCGACGGGCCGATGAGGCTGGCGAAGCGCAGGATCGTCACCGTGATGTCTGGGCGCCTGCGCATGAAGCCGCGGACGTGGCCCTCGATCTCGACGGCTTCACGGGCATAGCCGGTGGCGGTATGGCCGATCGCGTGCATCTCTTCGGTGAACACCGCAGGGTCCTTCGGGCTCGAGCCGTACACGGCGGTCGTCGAGCGCACCACTACGCGGCTGACGGTCTCGGATTTCTGACACGCCGCGAGTAGCTGCATCGTCCCTACGACGGACGGCTCTTTGGTCGGCTGGCCGCCAACCCCGCGCAGCGGGCCGACCAGCGGCATGTGCACGACCGTGTCGACCTGCGCCTGGGCGAGGACCTTTGCGATGAGCGGGTTACGGATGTCAGCTCGAACGAATTCGGTGCGCCCGATTCGCTGTAAGTCGGCCTTTCGCGGCTGCGCGGAATCGATCCCGATCACCCGCGCGATCGACGGGTCCGCGACCAGTTGGGCCGCCAGGTGAGAGCCGAGACACCGGCTCACGCCGGTGATGAGGACGACCGTAGGCTTCCCGGACATCGCGGCTCCCCGTGGCTCGCGTCAGGCGCCTGCTGCGCGGCGCTACTTCTTGTTGCGGCGCTGAACGCGTGTCTTTTTCAGCAGCTTGCGGTGCTTCTTCTTGGCCATCCGCTTACGCCGCTTCTTGATGACAGAACCCATAGTGAAACCTCATCGATGCCCGGAACCCCGAGCGCAGTTGGAAGTGTGCACCCGGCACAGGCACCGGACGATACGAGCAGCCTACAGACTCACCGCTGGGGGTTGGCCCGTGCGGTCAGGGTGGTCAACCGGCTTCGATGAACGCGGCCCGCAGGTAGTCGTGTACGGCCTTTTCCGGTACGCGGAACGAACGTCCCACCCGTACCGCGGGCAGGTCGCCGGAGTGGACCATGCGATAGACCGTCATCTTGGAGACGCGCATGACCGACGCCACCTCGGCGACGGTCAGGAATCTGACCTCGGACAACGCGGGGTCGACGGGGCGAGCCCCGGTCGGTTCCCCGGGCTTGCCAGGACCGCCCTGTGCAGACGTGCTCATGTCTCACCGACACCTTCGGCACGTGTCAGTGCGTCGGCTTCCCCACCGACGAACGGGACACGCACGTGCTCTGTGGAGAGTAGCGGTACTGGTGGGGCAGAAGCGATAGCCGTACCCCACTCGCCTGGGCGCACCTAGGCGAAATGTCGGGTAGGTGCTTATGTTCGGCTCAGGAACTAGCACCGAGCTCACGGCTGCGCAGGCAAGCTGCCTCGATCGCGGCCAGCAGCGCGGCGCGCACCCCGTGTACCTCCAGCTCCCGGATGGCCGCGATCGTGGTTCCACCGGGGCTCGTCACCGCCTCGCGGAGCTGGACCGGGTGCTCACCGGAGTCGCGCAGCATCACCGCAGAACCGATCGCCGTCTGCACGATGAGTTCGGCTGCCAGGGCGCGGGGCAAACCGAGCAGGATGCCGGCGTCGATCATCGCCTCGACCAGGAAGAAGAAGTACGCAGGTCCCGACCCCGACAGCGCCGTGACGGCGTCAAGTTGCGACTCCGGAACCCGGACCACACGCCCCACGCTGGCGAGCAGTGACTCGGCCAGGGCGAGGTGCTCCTCGTCGGCATGCGCCCCGGCCGACACGGCGGTCATCGCCTCGTCGACGAGCGCGGGGGTGTTCGGCATGCACCGCACGACCGCGACACCAGGTGCGAGCGCGGCCTCGATGTGCGAGGTAGTGACACCGGCGGCTACGGAGACCACCACGTGACCGGTCCCCACGGCGGGACGGATCTGCTGGAGCAGGACATCGATGTCCTGTGGCTTGACCGCGAGGACCAGCGTTGCGGCGGCAGCCACCGCGGCGAGGGGGTCCACGGTCTTCACGCCGTAGGCTTCGGCGAGGTAGCTGGCCCGTTCACCCTGCCGTTCAGCGACGACGATGTCAGCCGGCGTGTGACCGCCGCGCAGGAGTCCCGACAGCAGCGCCTCGCCGATCTTGCCGCCACCGAGGATGGCCAGTGTGTCCATGCAGCTCAGCCTTTCGAGAACAAGGCGCGTCCGAAGAAGGTCAGGTTGGCCGGGCGCTCGGCGAGCCGGCGCATCAAGTATCCGTACCACTGGGCACCGTAGGGCACATAGATACGCACGGTGTGCCCCGCGTCGGCCAGCCTTCGCTGCTCATCGGGCCGGATCCCGTACAGCATCTGGAATTCGTGCTCGCCCGGCGCCTTGCCGTAGAACCTGGCTCGCTCCAGGGCGATGGCGATGAGCCGAGGATCATGGGTCGCGAACATCGGATAGCCGTCATCGGAGAGCAGGACGTTCATGCAGCGTACGTAGGACAGATCGACCTCGTGGCGCCGCTGGAACGCGACCGAGGACGGCTCGCGGTAGGCACCCTTGCACAGCCGCACGCGGCTGCCGGCACCGCTCAGCTCTCGGCAGTCCTGCAAAGTACGGCGCAGATACGACTGCAGCACGGCGCCTGTATGCGGGAAGTCGGCGCGCAGGTCGCGAAGGATGCCCAACGTCGAGTCGGTCGTCGTGTGATCTTCCATGTCGAGAGTCACGGTGGCCCCGACCCGCTCTGCCACCATGCAGATCTCTCGAGCATGATCGAGTGCGATCTTCTCACCGTCACCGGGCAGCGCCCGGCCGATCGCGCTGAGTTTCAGGCTTATCTCGCTGCGGGCAGTCAACGGCGCAAGGCGCTCGGTCAGTCCGGAACGCTCCAGCGAGCCCAGCAGCTCGAGATAGGCATCGACGACCGACCTGGCGTGGGCGAGGTCGGAGGTGTCCTCACCGAGGTGGTCAAGCGTGACGGCAAGTCCGTCACGGATCAGTGCACCGGCGGAGTCGACGGCCGCGGCGGTGTCCACACCACCGACGAAGCGCCGGACCACGCTCCGGGATATGGGCGCCCTGGTCACGAGCCTCTCGATGCCCTCGTTGCGTGACGCGGCGAGGATCGCGGTGCGAAGCATCAGGTCAGGTTAGTCGTGCGCGCGGCGACGAGGTGCAGTCGGCAGAATGCCAAGGCCTCCAGCAGATCGGCTTCGCGCGCCGCTCGGTCCAGCGCCCGGCGAGTGTTGACCTCGACGATGACATGGCCGTGGAAGCCCCTGGCGGCAACGCGCTCGAGCACGTCGGCACAAGGTTGCGTGCCACGCCCCGGGATGAGGTGCTCGTCCTTCGCCACGCCAGTGCCGTCGGCGATGTGCAAGTGGCTGAGCCGATCACCCATCGATTCGAGCATGGCCAAGGCGTCCGATTGGGAGACGGCGGAATGGGAAAGGTCGAGCGTGTAGTCGCGGTACGGCTCGACGTCGGCGGCCACGTCCCAGGTCGGCTGATAGGCCGACACCTCCCGGCCGCGCACCCGCAGGGGGAACATGTTCTCGACGGCAAACCGGACGTCGGTCTCGTTCGCCATTTGGTTTATGCCTTGCTGGAAGCCCCGCGCGTAGTCGCGTTGCCATCGAAACGGCGGATGGACGACGACGGTCTGCGCTCCCAGCAACTCAGCCGCGAACTGGGCCTTTTCGAGCTTGATCCACGGATCGGTGGTCCATACCCGCTGGGTGATGATCAGGCAGGGCGCGTGGATGGCCAGGATCGGGACTTGGTAGTGCTGCGACAGCCGCAGCAACGCGTACGCGTCCTGGCTCGTGGGGTCCGTCCAGACCATGACCTCGACACCGTCATAGCCGAGCTTCGCGGCGAGTTCGAACGCGACCGCGGTGTTCTCGGGATAGACGGATGCGGTTGAGAGGCCGACCTTCGCCCGGCTAGAGTGAAGCCCCTTATTGGGCAGGTTCGGCGTGCTGGGCTTGCCCGGCTTGCTGGGCTTGGTCGGCTCGCTCGGCTTGGTCGGCTCGCTCGACTCGTGCGGCGATGGCGTCTGCGGCCCCATAGTCGGCGAGGGTAGTCGGCACCGGGCGTCAGGCTCCGGTGAGCCAGTCGAGCCTGCGCAGGATCACCCCTTCGCGCAACGCCCACGGGCAGAGCTCGAGCTCGGCGACGCCCAGCGCATCCATCGCTTTCGCGGCGACGATTGCTCCGGCCAGCGTCTGGTGCGCCCGTCCGTGGCTCACCCCGTCCAGCTCGGCGAGGTCAGCCGCGGTCATCCGAGCGATGAATGCGCTGACCTGGGTGAGGCCCGTGCGCGTGAGGGAGCGCCGCACGTAGGGCCCCGCCGAACTGGGCGCCGCACCGGCCAAGCGAGCCAGCGTGCGGAAAGTCTTGCTTGTGGCGACCACCCGGTCAGGGCCTCCCGCGGCGAGCAGCTGTGCCGCAGGTTTGGCGAGCTGGGCCGCGACGTACTCGCCCAGCGCCGCCACGTCGGATTTCGCGGGGGGGTCCGTGTCGAACCACTCGCGGGTGAGCCGGGCCGCGCCGAGCGGCAGCGAGACGGCGACGGCCGGGTCCTCGTCACAGCCTGCCCCGAGCTCGAGGGAACCGCCGCCGATGTCGATGCAGATCAGGTTGCCAGCGCTCCAACCCAGCCAGCGCCGAACCGCAAGGAAGGTCAGGCGCGCCTCGTCCTCGCCGGCGAGCACTGTCAGGTCGACATCAGCCTCGGCGGCGACCCGCTTGAGTACCCGGGCCGAATTGCGGGCATCGCGGACCGCGGATGTCGCGAAGGCGAGCAGTTCGTCGCAGCCCAGATCCTTGGCCTGCTTGCGCGCGTCGATCGCGGCTGCCACCAGGGCATCCGCGCCCGCCTTCGCCAGGTCACCGTGCACGTCGACGTGCTCGGCCAGGCGGAGCTCGCTCTTACGCGAGAGCTGCGGGGTGGGCTGCGCACCCCGGTGAGCGTCGACGACGAGGAGGTGGACCGTGTTGGAGCCCACGTCGAGAACACCCAGGCGCATGCGACAGACCCTACTGATCGTTGCGTACCCTCGACGGGTGCCGAACCGCGAACAGGTCGTTCCCGAAACGCCGTTGGATTTCCCGCGCGAGTGGATCGAGTTCTTCGATCCAGCCGATGCAAAGCATCTGATTCGCGCGGACCTGACATGGCTGTGCTCGCGGTGGACGTGCATCTTCGGACGTGGCTGTCACGGAATCGAACCCGGGCGCGGCGACGATGGGTGTTGCTCGCACGGTGCGTTCTTCTCCGACAAGGCGGACGAGAAGCGCACGAAGGCGTTTGCCCACGAACTCACGGCCGAATACTGGCAGTACGCGGCGGAGGGCACCGGTAGGAACGGCAAGCTCAACGTCGTCGAGAAGGACAGCGTGGGCGATGAGGAGAACCGTCGCCGCACGAGGCGGATCGACGGTGCCTGCATCTTCCTCAACCGGCCGGGATTCGCCGGCGGGGAAGGTTGTTCGCTGCACGCCCTGGCGCTACGAACCGGTCGGCATCCCCTGGAGACCAAGCCGGAAGTGTGCTGGCAGCTGCCGGTGCGGCGGGAGCAGGAGTGGATCGATCGACCTGACAGCACCAGGATCCTGCAATCAACCGTCGCGGAGTTCGACCGCCGCGGCTGGGGCGAGGGCGGTCACGATCTCAAGTGGTACTGCACGTCCTCGCCAGAGGCACACATCGGTGGCGAGCCGCTGTACATCTCCTACGGCCCCGAGCTGGTCGCCTTGATCGGCCAGGCAGCCTACGACGAACTCGCCAGGGTCTGCGCCGATCGGGTCAAGCTCGGTCTCGTTGCTGTGCATCCGGCGACCCGGGCAGCCCAGGAAACCCAGGCAGTTCAGGCGGCTCAGGCGGTTCAGGCGGCTCAGGCGGTTCAGGCGGCTCAGGCGGCTCAGGCGGCTCGGGCGGCTCAGGCGGCTCGGGCGGCTCGGGACGCGAAGTCCGGAGCCCGAACACAATCGTGACATTTCCCAACCCATGGCCGAACCTGCGCGCGTAATGCTCGATTCACCCCTACAGGGGACGACCAGACGTACGCGGACAGGAGACCAACATGTGGAAGAAGATCGCTATCGGGGGCGCCATCGCCGCCGCGGCATTGGGTACCGGGACGGCCGCCCTGGCCACGTCAACCGGCAGCACACCAAGTTCCCCGGCCTCATCGGCGAGCTCAGCGAAGCATCCGGGAATGGGGTTTGCTCGGCGGGCCCTGCATGGGCAGTGGGTGACCGGAAAGGCGGGCTCCTCGACGTTCGTAACTCACGATCTGATCAAGGGCGACGTCAGCGCCGTGTCCGGGTCCTCGATCACGGTGACGGCTCGCGACAAGACCGCGCAGACGTACGTGGTGAACTCGGCCACCAAGGTCCGCCAGCGCAGCGCAGGCAAGGGTGCCCCCAGCACGATCAGCACCGTTCATGTCGGTGATCACGTACTCGTGGTCGGTACCGGGACCACGACCTTGACCGCGACCGGGATCGTCGACGTCAAGAAGTAACGTCGGACGCAGGTAGCCGGATCGTGAAGCGGGCCCCGCCCTCCAGGGCGTGGCC
>JALYIL010000204.1 GCA_030775825.1 Actinomycetota bacterium | reverse complement strand
CGGCACAAGCACGACTTCGTGACCACATTCGAAGCATCTGGTCGACCGACGAAGCCAGCTCGCAGGTCCGCGGGCGGCTCGCGGGATGATCTGGTCGGCGGTCCTTGTCCAGATGAACGGGGTTTGCATCAACCCCTTCACCTACGCCGCCGGATACACCGACACCACCGGCTACATCAAATACGGCGCCCGCTACTACAACCCCACCACCGGCCGCTTCGCTCAACCCGACCCCAGCCACCAAGAAATCAACAACTACGCATACGCCAAAGACGACCCGATCAACGGATCCGATACCAACGGACTTTTTGACTGGGGAGCCACGATAGGTGGCCTAATTGGAGGTGCAGTCGGGTCTTTGGCAACGGCGCTCTGCCCCCCTGCGGCGCGGCAACGACGGCCCTCGGAGTTGCAGCGGGTTCGGGTATCGGCGCCTTCGTCGGCGGCCTGATTGGCGGCGATAGCGTGGGCAGCGCCGGCGCGGCCGGCGGTATATCCTTTGGCCTAGGCTTGGCGGGCTCTGCCCTCAATGCTGCCGGCCGCTGGCTTGCGAGCTACGACGGATCGGGGGGGTTCCTGTGACAGCCCCCCGTGTGGCGACCTATCTGTCTCTCGCGGTCCTGGGCTCGCCCTCATAGGCGTCGGCGCAGCCACAAATCGTCATATGGCTAGCCTGGATCGGCGTCGCTGCCTTGCTGGTGTTGTTCAGTGCAGTCTCCCAAGGATACAAGGAAAGCCGCCGAGCAAGGGAGCGTAGGGCTCCGGATTCATCCAGCACCTAGTACGGCAGCAACGCGAAGCTGGTGACAACGGATGCGGCGGCAAGAGGCAGGAATGCCCGAACACGGGCTTCCCATTGTCGAGCTGCGCCCAACCGCTGCCGGGTCTGGTCGCTGAGATCGTCTTCGGTCCGCGCGAAGCGCCCTTGCACGCCGACTTGCCATCCGTACAGCCCACACCAGACCCAGAGGCACACCGCCCCGACCGCCACCAAGATGGCCGAAGCGACGACCTGCAAGACGCTAGGCCGATCTATGTGCCACGAATTGACTGCGGTGTCGATCAGCCGACCAGTGAATACCGCCCCGGTAATCACCCAGGCAATTCGCCAGGTGGTCGGGACCCTCCTGCGTGGCCCATCCACGCTCCTGCGAGCATGCCCCCTCAGGAGGTCACCCTTTCGTCCTCTCGGGCCGGTGAGGTGCTTGAGACGTTGGTATATCGGCGTGCAGTCTCCACTGACTCGACATTCTGGACTGACCTTATGCGCCGTGTTCAAACCCAAAGGTGCCCCCGACAGACACGCAGGCGCGTGTTGTCCTAACTGCGCGGTCACGGGGCTCGTTGACCGCTGATTTGGGCGAGTGCTGCTGGCTGACGTTCGCGGCGCAGATCGCGCCGGTTATGGCTAGCCATCCACGGTGAGTCTGTCATGTCCGTAATCCGGCGGTCGGAGCCAAGTTTCCCATTTGCGTCTGTCGCGACGAATGCGTCGACGGTACGTCAGAGTCCGCTGGCTCAGCCTCCGCCTTCCCTAACGCGCCCATACCGGAGACCTGAGCGACAGTTCGTACTGCCCGACGCAGGGCGGTCCTTTCTCACTGTCCGCGCTCTGCGCTTGTGCGGGGAACGTTGCCTCGCTGTTGCGTGATGCGAACGGTCGAGAAACCGCACGTTCCTAAGTTGGCGATGAGCTCGTTGCCGCGAGACTCGATGGCCACTCGCAAAGGAATCCGATGACGACCGTAGAGCAACGACAGGATGTGCCAAGCCCGGTCCCGGATTCAGAAACGCGGGGGCGGTCGATCCAAGACTGGCGCCCGGAAGATCTGGGGTTCTGGAAGAAGACCGGCTCTGCGGTCGCTCGCCGCAACTTGATCTTCTCCATATTTTCCGAGCACGTCGGCTTTTCGATCTGGAGCTTGTGGTCGGTGTTCGTGCTGTTCCTCACGCCGGAGTACGGGGTGAGCCACGACCTGAAGACGGCCGCGGCGGAGAAGTTTCTGCTGACCACGCTGCCGACCGCTCTCGGCGCCGGCGTGCGGTTGCCGTACACGTTCGCCGTCGCGAAGTTCGGCGGGCGTAACTGGACCATCGTCAGCGCGGTGTTGCTGTTGATCCCCACGATTGCGGCGGCGATCATGCTGAAGCCGGGGGTCTCGTACTCGACCCTGCTGGTCCTGGCCGCCCTCGCCGGTATCGGTGGCGGGAACTTCGCCTCATCGATGGCCAACATCAACTCCTTCTACCCGCAGCGACTCAAAGGACGCGCCCTCGGCCTGAACGCGGGCGGCGGCAACCTCGGCGTTGCCATCGTGCAGCTGGTCGCGCTGGCGGTGCTGGCGACGGCCGGTAAGGGACATCCCCGGGTTCTACTGGAGATTTACATTCCTCTGATCGTGCTGGCGGCACTGGGCGCGGTGCTGTTCATGGACAACATCGCCCACGTCCGTAACGAGAAGCGCGCGATGCGGGAGGCAACCCGCGAACCGCACACCTGGGTCATCGCGTTCCTCTACATCGGCACGTTCGGCTCATTCATCGGTTTCGGCTTCGCGTTCGGTCAAGTCCTGCTGAACCAGTTCGGCACCCACTTCCTCACCGCCGGCAAGGTCGACCCGGTCAAGATCGCCTACCTGACCTTCCTCGGACCGCTGGTCGGATCCCTGATCCGCCCCGTCGGTGGCTGGCTAGCCGACCGGGTCGGCGGGGCCCGAACGACGTTCTGGAACTTCGCGGGCATGGCCATGGCGGCCGCGGTCGTGCTGGTCGCATCGCGGGAGAAGTCGCTGCAGCTGTTCTACATCGGCTTCATCGCCTTGTTCGTGCTGTCCGGTGTCGGCAACGGCTCGACCTACAAGATGATCCCGGCGATCTTCCGCAGCAAGGGGCAGCATCAGCTCGACGCCGGCGCCAGCCGCGACGTGGTCGAGCACGAGTCACGGCGGATGGCCAACGCGGTCATCGGCATCGCCGGCTCGGTGGGCGCGTTCGGCGGTGTCCTCGTCAATATCGCCTTCCGCCAGTCGTTCCTGACCTACAAGACCGGCGATGCGGCCTACATTGGTTTCATCGCGTTCTACGTCGCCTGCCTGGCCGTGACCTGGCTGGTCTACTTGCGCCCGAGCACCAAGCGGCTGGTCGGAATCTGACTCGAGCGGCGAGGATTAGTAGCGCCACCCATCGGTGGCGCTACTGGACCGTTCAGGCTCGTAGGCGAGGCGGTATCCGCGCTTCACGACCGTCTGCACGATCCGCGGATCGCCGAGCGCAGTGCGCAACCGGCCGACGGCCACCTCGACCGCGTGTTCGTCGTCGCCGTCGCCGGGAGCGACTTTGAGCAGTTCGGCGCGGGAGACGACCTGGCCGGGGCGAACGGTTAGTTCCCGCAGCAACGCCATGCTGGCTGCGCTCAAGCCGACCAGGCGATCATCGACGACGACGGCATGACCACGGATATCCAGGTTGTGCCCCGCCACGGGGAGGCGCTGGCCCTGCCGGAGGGGCAGTTGGTCGACGATCTCGCGTACCAGCGCTCCCAGGCGTCCACGACTCGGCTGAATCACCGGGATGTCTTCGCGCAGGAGCGGGCCGGCCGTCACCGGACCGACACACGCTGCGAGCACGGGTCCGCGCAGCGCCTGGCGAACCGACTCGGCGCATCCCTGTTCGGCTGCGGTGTGCAAGAAGCTGACCGCGGCGGGCGCACTGGTGAACGCGACCGAGTCGATCCCGCCAGTAGCGACCGTGTCGATGAGTTTACGCAACGGGACGGTGTCCTCCGGCGGCACCCAGCGATAGACCGGGACCTCGATAACCTCAGCACCCGCGAGCCGCAGCGTCTCGACCACGTCGGGCAACGGCTCACCATGTAGCTGGACGGCGACCCGCTTGTCGGTCAGGTCGACGGTGGAGATCAGGTACGCCAGCACTTCACTGGACGATTCCGACTCCGGCGACCACGCCTCACGCATGCCGGAGGCGCGGATCGCTCCCTGTGCTTTCGGGCCGCGGGCAAGGATGGTGGCCCGCTTGATGGCCTCGCTCAGTTTCTCTAGCAGTCCCCAGGTGTCAGCGGCGTCCATCCAGCCGCGAAAGCCGATCCCCGTAGTCGCGATGACGAAGTCCAGGGGAGCGTGCAGGCACCGTTCGGTGGCCTCGCGCAGCTCGGCATCGTCGGCCAACGGGACGATCTGGATCGCCGGGGCATAGACGACCTTGGCACCCCGCCGTTCTAACGCGGCACCGAACTCCTTGCGGCGCCGGGCAGCAGTGATACCGACGGTGTAGCCGGCCAGTGGTTCGATTCCCGACCTGTCATCAGTCATACGGTCTCAACAACAGGTCTCGCGCTGATCAGGTAACGCCGCAGCTGGGGACGATGGTGGATGTGGCGACCAGTCACCGCTTGAGGATGGCTGGACTGCGTTCTCCGAACTGGTCAGCTGTGTTACATCCGCGAGTCATCCAGCTCTCCGCTGCTGCCTGCGTTCGGTGCGGCTCTCTTATGCGGAAGGTTCGTCGTTGGTGCACTGCTTCTGCGCCGGCTGACCTCACCGGGCATGGGGGCGGGTTGTGCGCAGAAGTGTTCGCGCTGGCAACCATCAGGGTCGCTAGCCGAAATCCGGGCGGGACATGCTCGACTGGTGTCAGTCCCTCCCGACCCGTGCTCGGTCGCCCAAATCTGCGTGCGGGTCGCCGGCCCAGGCGCCTCGCTCTGATCGTGTCCGTCAACCTCAACAGCCTGCCGACAGCACCGGTGCTGACGCACTGCCCTTATTGCTCGCTGCAGTGCGGCATCACCCTCGATATCTCCGCGCGCCCTGTCGTCGTGGATGCGCAGCCTCATTTTCCGACCAATCTGGGCGGGCTGTGCGCGAAGGGCTGGACGGCCGCCGAGTTGATCGATCATCCCGACCGGCTGGCGACCCCCCTTATTCGTGACACACGGCAGCAGCCGCTGCGCCCGGCGACCTGGGACGAGGCGTTGGACCGGGTGGCCGGCGCGCTGCGGGCCGCCCAGTCTCGTTACGGCGCGAACGGGGTCGGTCTGTTCGGTGGGGGCGGGCTGACGAACGAGAAGGCCTACCAGTTCGGCAAGTTCGCCCGCGCGACCCTGCGTACGGCGATGATCGACTACAACGGTCGCTTCTGCATGTCCTCGGCGGCCAACGCTGCGACCCGAGCGTTCGGTATCGATCGGGGCCTGCCGTTCCCGCTGCCCGACGTGGTCCAGACCGATGCGCTCGTGCTGGTCGGCAGCAACCCGGCTGACACGCTTCCGCCGGCGATGCAGTTCCTCGACGCCGCTCGCGATCGGGGCGCTCAGCTGATCGTGATCGATCCGCGGCTCACCCGGACCGCGGCGTCTGCGCATTTGCATCTGCAGCCGGTGCCCGGGACCGACCTGGCGCTGGCCAACGGTCTGCTGAACGTGGCTATCCGTGAGCGGTTGATCGACGCCGACTACATCGCTGAGCGCACCAGCGGCTTCGACGCGGTCCGCCGGGCGGTTCGCTTGTATTGGCCTGATCGGGTGGAACGCATCAGCGGCGTCCCCGAAGCCGACGTCATCCGCGCCGCCCACATCCTCGCCGAGGCCGGTCACGCGATCATCCTGACCGCCCGCGGTGCCGAGCAGCACAGCTCGGGCTCCGACACCGCGATCGCATTCATCAACCTCGCCCTGGCCCTGGGCCTACCCGGCCGGCCGTTCTCCGGATACGGAACGATCACCGGTCAAGGCAACGGGCAAGGCGGACGCGAACACGGCCAAAAAGCCGATCAGCTCCCGGGCTACCGTCGCCTGGACGACCCGGTCGCTCGGGCCCATGTGGCCAGGGTCTGGGGCATCGACCCCGCCGAGCTGCCGGCCCCTGGATTGTCGGCCTACGAAATGCTCGACCAACTCGGCACGCCGACCGGGGTACACGCATTATGGGTGGTGGCATCCAACATCGCCGTGTCGGCGCCGCGGGCGGGACACGTCATCGACCGCCTCCGGTCGCTGGACTTCCTGGTGGTGTCGGACTTCTTCCTCTCCGAGACAGGGGAACTAGCCGACGTCGTGCTACCCAGCACTCAGTGGGCCGAGGAGACCGGCACGATGACCAACCTGGAAGGTCGCGTCATCCTTCGCCAAGCCGCGATCGCGCCACCTGAGGGCGCACGGTCTGACCTGTGGGTCATGCGGGAACTTGCGCGGCGACTCGGCCGGCCCGAGCTGTCCGATGATCCCGAGAGCATCTTCGACGAGCTCCGCCGGGCCAGCGCCGGCGGCAAGGCTGACTACTCGGGCATCAGCTACGACCGGATCCGGGCCGAACAGGGCGTGTTCTGGCCGTGCCCCTCCCCAAAGCATCTCGGAACGCCACGCCTATTCACCGAGGACTTCCCCACCCCCGACCGACGGGCCCACTTCCATCCGGTGGAACACCGCGGCCCCGCCGAGACACCGGACGCGGACTACCCCTATTACCTGACGACTGGGCGGCTGCTGCGTCAGTACCAGTCCGGGACCCAGACCCGCCGCGTCGCCTCCCTTGAACAAGCCGAACCCGAGGCAATCGTCGAAATGCACCCCACCCTCGCACAGCGGATCGGGGTTACGGCCGGCGATCTCGTAGCCCTGCGGACCCGGCGCGGCCGAGCCGTGATGCGAGTCCGGATCGCCGACGGAATCCGCGCCGACACCGTCTTCGCGCCCTTCCACTACGGCGGCGCATCCGCGGTCAACCTGCTCACCAACCCCGCACTCGACCCGCATTCGAAGATGCCGGAATTCAAAGCCTGCGCCGTCGCCATCGAACCCTTCCCAACACACACCGCCAACCCGACCCTTGAAGGATTCTGATGAATGACAGCAGCGTCCCCCGCTTCCTGCAGGGCGTCTTCCCCTTTGCTGGCCAGGGGCTGGACGTGCCATTCCTGCTCGATCCGGTCCTCACCTACAGGGTCCCGGCCGGGTCATCGACTCAGCCGGTGTACTTCCGCGGCGGCAACAGCAGCGACGAGATGATCTACGTGAGTCTCGTACGCGACGGCACGCCCATGCGCTACTTTCCGATCGCGGCCAAAGGCGCCACCCACGTCTCGCTGCGCGTCGTGGAAGACCTGCTGTCCGACACCGTGATCGAAGTCTTCGCCGCCGCGCCCGCCGAGGTCTCGGGATCGCTCGTCATCGACGTCGGACTCGTCGAGATCTGATCCGCGAGCGTTACGTCACGCCCAGAGGAGTAACACATGACCATGCTCGATGATGCCCCGGCGTCCATCTCCACCCTCACCGCCAAGGCCAGGCTAATCGTTATCGGCAATGGCATGGCCGGGGCCCGCACGCTGGAGGAGATCCTGCGCCGCGGCGGCGGCGAGCAATTCGAGGTGACGGTGTTCGGCGACGAGCCCTACGGCAACTACAACCGGATACTGCTGTCCAACGTCCTGGCCGGCATCGAGAACACCGCCGAGATCTACCTGAACCCAATCGACTGGTACACCGACAACAACGTCGACCTCCGCGCCGGAGTTCGAGTGGTGCGGATCGACCGCTACGCCCGCGTCGTGCACACCGATGACGGCACGGCCATGCATTACGACCGACTCATCATCGCCACCGGCAGCCGCTCCTTCTTCCCGCCCATCGAAGGGATGTGGGCCGACAACAAGACCTTGACGGCTGGCGTCTTCGGATTCCGCAGCCTCGATGACTGCGCCGCCACGCTCGATTACGCCTCAGGGGCCCGCACTGCCGCGGTCATCGGCGGCGGACTGCTCGGTCTGGAAGCCGCCCGCGGTCTGCAGAACCACGGCCTCGCCGTGCAGGTCGTCCACGCAGCATCCACCCTGATGGAGACTCAGCTCGATCACACAGCCGGCGGCATCCTGCGCCGCTCGGTGGAGAACCTCGGCATCGGCGTACACACTGACGCGCGAACGACCAAGGTCCTCACCCAGGAGGGCAGAACCACCGGCCTTGAGTTCGCCGACGGAACGTCCCTGCAGTGCGACATGCTCGTCGTCTCCGCGGGTATCCGACCCAACGTCGGCCTCGCCCAACGTGCCGGGCTGACGGTGGAACGCGCCATCGTGGTCGATGACCACATGCGCTCGATCGACGACGACAACATCTACGTCGTCGGAGAGTGCGCCCAACACCGCGGTCAGGTGTACGGCCTGGTCGCACCGCTATGGGAACAGGCCCTCGTCTTGGCCGATCACCTGACGCGCACCGACACGACGGCGGTCTATCAAGGATCGCGGATGGCGACCAAGCTCAAGGTCGCCGGCGTCGACGTCGCCTCCATGGGCCTCAAAGCCCCCGAACATCCCGACGACGAGTTCGTGCAGTTCTCCGAACCCAAACGCGGCATCTACAAGACGATCGTCGTACGCGACGGTAAGCTCGTCGGCGCTACCCTGCTCGGCGATACCAGCAAGGTCGCCTTCCTGATCCAGGCCTTCGATCGTGGCCTGCCGCTCCCGGAGGAGCGCATCTCGCTGATGTTCGACCTCGGCACGCCCGCGGCGGAGGTCGGCGCGGCCGAACTGGCCGACGACGCCCAGGTGTGCAACTGCAACGGCGTGAGCAAAGGAACCCTTGTTGCGTGCGTGCGAGGCGGGGAGAAGACCCTCACCGCGGTGATGGCCAAGACCCGCGCTGGGAAGGGCTGCGGCTCCTGCAAGAGCCTGGTCAACCAGATCGTCGACTGGGCGGCCGACGGCGATATCGAAGCCGATCCTTCCGCTGACTGGTATGTGCCCGCCGTCCCGTACGACAAGCCGGAACTGATGTCCAAGATTCGCGAACTGCAACTGCACTCGGTGTCTTCCGTCTTCGCAGCCCTCGCCCCGAACGGCAAGGAGGACGCCCACTCGAAGATGGGCCTGGCCTCGCTGCTGCAGATGATGTGGGCCGACGAATTCGTCGACGAACGCGACGCCCGGTTCATCAACGACCGCGTACACGCCAACATCCAACGCGACGGCACGTTCTCCGTCGTGCCGCAGATGAAAGGCGGCGTCACCAGCGTCGAGCAACTGCGCACCATCGCCGACGTCGCCGAGAAATACGACGTGCCGATGATCAAGCTGACCGGCGGCCAGCGCATTGACCTGCTTGGCCTGCGCAAAGAAGACCTCCCCGCCGTCTGGGCAGATCTCGGGATGCCCTCAGGTTATGCCTACGGCAAGAGCTTCCGGACCGTTAAGACCTGCGTCGGCACAGACTTCTGCCGCTTCGGCGTCGGCGACTCCACCTCTTTGGGGATTCGGATCGAGGAACGGTTCCAGGGCATCGCCGGGCCCGGAAAGATGAAACTGGCCGTCGCCGGCTGCCCCCGCAACTGCTCCGAAGCGCTGTGCAAAGACCTCGGCGTCGTCGCCGTCGAGGGGGGAAAGTGGGACATCTACGTCGGCGGCGCGGCCGGAGCCCACATCCGCAAAGGCGACCTGCTCACCACGGTCGATGACCCGGACCTCGTCATCACGTTGACCGGCCGGTTCCTGCAGTACTACCGAGAAAACGGCAAGTGGCTCGAACGGACCTACACCTGGGTACCCCGGGTTGGCATCGACAAGATCCGCGCCGTCGTCATCGACGACAGCGAAGGCATCGCCGCTCGCCTAGACGCCGACATGCAGAAAGCCGTCGACGCCTACACCGATCCGTGGTCCGAACGCGAAGAGCCCGTGACAGCCGGACAGTTCCGCACGGCGCTTCCCCTCACCCCGCTCCCGCAGGTCGGGCGGAAATGAATGTTGAGGACATTCCCATGGGCGAGGGTCGGGCCCTTGCCGTAGGGGATGAACAGGTCGCCGTGTTCCGGCTGCGCGACGGAACGCTGCGCGCCCTCGGTGCCGTCTGCCCACACCGCGGCGGACCCCTCGCCGACGGCATTCTCGACGAGAAGGTCGTGGTATGCCCGTTGCACGGCTACACCTACGACCTCAAGACCGGCGCCGAAGTAAACAACGGTGGACAATCGGTCTGTGTGTACGCGGTGGACACGAACGCTCACCAGGAAATATCCGTGCTTCCGAACCAACAAGCGCCAACCGATTGAATTGAAATGACTCCACGTCGACGCGACACCCAGCATTATCCGACCGTGGCGGATGCGATGATCTCGAACCCCAAACTTTGCGACGAGGCGACGACCGTCGCGGACGTGCGACGACTCTTCCTCGATAGTCACGTTCACATGGCCGTGGTAATGCGAGACGCGCGGGTAATCTCCCTGGTCGAACGTTCCGATCTAGACACCCACCTACCCGATAACGCGCCCGTCGCAGGATTCGGGCGACTAGACGGCCGCGTCGTCGCAGCCGACGAATCGCTGGCATCCGTCCACCGAACGATGCGACGAAACAGTCAGCGACGCCTCGCGGTCATCGACTCCGACGACAAGCTCATCGGCCTGTTGTGCCTCAAAAGGATCCTGGCAGGCTTCTGCACAGATCAGGACGTCCAGGCTCGTACGATTAGCAAGGCCTGACCACCCAGATAGGCACCCCTCGGCGCACCGCGTCGAGGTGAAGCGCATTCGTCCGGCCCCGCGATCAGACATCAAAGCGAACCGGAGCCTGCAAATGAGCAAGCCCCCACCGGAGCGGAGGCTGCGCGTTGATGATCGCTCCGATCGCCCTGCGCAGTCAAGGACAGAGGCCGGGAGTAGCCGCGCCCGTCGCCGTCACCTCAAGAAGTGGCCATTGCCACATGAGAGTCGATGCAGTCCCACGGCGCAATCCGCATAACTGTTTGTCATCTCTCGCGTCCGTGACAGTCGCGCGCGTTGCGACGCCGACCTCCCGTAGTCGCTTGCGGACGGTCTCGGCATCCGCACCGACAGCGCTTCCGACGCGGGCTAGTGACCAACGCTCGGCGTAGAGGTCAGCTGCCTGTTGAATCTGCTCCGGCGTCATGCGATCCATTCGGATGGTGACGCCGGCTCGCCTGAGGCGCCTGCGGTCCGGATACGCCCGACCTCGGGCCGTAAACTTGACAACTGTGCCCGCAGGGCCACATACGACCCAGCGTTTATAGTGCCTCCATGGCGCTCCGCGCATCCAAGATCATTTGAGGGCGATTTGACCCGCACTGTGTCATTTCTCGCACAGTCCCGCATCCGGTCGAGTGCGAGACAAGGGGTTAGCACCACCGAGTTGGGCGACCGCGTGTCCAGCGGGGACAGGTCGGTTGTCGACTAGCGTCTAAGGCGTGCGCAGGAACCCGCTCCCCCTTCTTGCGGTGTGCTCGGTGCTTGTGGTTGCGGGTTGCGGGTTCGGCTCGACGACGCCTGGGAGTCCCACGATTTCGGCGGCGCTGCACTCGTCGTCGACAATGCCTTCCACCGCGGCGTCCTCGCCCCGGGCGACATCGAGGCCGCCGCAGCTTCCGACACCCAGCGCTAGCCGCACTGCGTCACCCCGGGCGACGAGAGCCGCTCCACCTCCGGCCCCGTCTTCGGATCACCCGGTGATCGTCATCGACCCGGGTCACAGCGTGACCGTCCATGCCACCGACCCTGCCACGGGGCTCGACGTCTCCGACTACGAGAACGAGCCCGAGATGCGCGACGTCTTCGTCGTCGCTCAGCTAGTGCGGTCTCGGCTTGAGGCCGCGGGCTATCGGGTGATCATGACGAAGAACAGCGTCGACGACCCGACGTCGCTCGGGGAGCGAGCAGCCGTAGCGAATGCCGCACATGCGGCGCTGGCGTTGAGTATCCATGACCAGGCAGGCAGTGGCGGCATACCGTTCGCCACCGGCAACAACATCGTCTACTCCCAAGCAGTCGGCGACTACCGGGTCACCCCGTCCGGTCGGCGGGTCAGCTTCACCAACAGCGCAGAGGCCGCTACGAGCCAGCGCTACGGCGAAATTTTTCAAACCCAGCGCTCGGCGGCTGAAGGCCACTCGATCCGTTTGCAGAGCAACGTGGGCTACGACCTGGCCTCACGCGGGCTTCAGGCCGGCAATATCTGGATTGTGCAGCTGCTGTCCGAAGTTCCGTGGATCTATAACGAGGCCGGCGGCAACAGTGCGGGAATGTCAGGCCTCAGCGATGCAGACATCCAGCGCTATGCGACCGGGCTGGTCGCGGGCGTCGAGCGCTGCGTACCGATCAAGAAGTAGCCGCCCACCATCCCTGTCATCGGAGATGCCAATACGCGGATTAGGCGCGGTGGGGCTGGTCACCTGCCGTCGCGTTCGTGGTGGATCGGGGCTTGTATACGAGACGACCGAAGCGCTAGCTGCCGTAGATCCGATTTGCTGCAACCAGGACTGTTGATCGCCGGTCCGCGACCATAACGCGGTCGTACTCGCTCCAGTCGTTGTGTGTCCCTCCGGCGGCGGAGAACACTTCCCGCAACAGAAGGCGTAATCGCTCTGAGTCGACCTGTGGATGCGGATCATCGGGGCCGATGATCTCGGCAGCACCCTCCAGTGTGGCCCATTTCCAGCCGGACCGGACGGTCGCGGTGATCACGGGGCGCTGCCGGAGATTGGCGAGCTTGACCTTGCCGTAGGTGACAAACGCGAGGACCTGCGAATCGGCAAAAGGGTGTTTCATGATGGCGAGGTTGACCAAGGACGACTGGATGGTCTGATCGGCCCGAAGGGTCGACACGACCGCTAATCCTTGCTCCGCCCGGGCGAGCCTGCCCACGTCGTCGATCGTCGTCATGAAGGTCTCCCTTGTCTGCTGGACGATCTGCGACTTTGCCGTCGCGTTGTCGGTGCGTCCCGACCGGGATGTCCTGGAGCCGATCTGTCGTCCTGCTTTGTTGATGGACTCATCGGTGTGTTCATCGTCAACTAGTGGATTGCGTACTGCTCGCCCCACCTGCGAAGCGCGCTCAGTGTTGGGGTGATCGCTGTACCGGAGTCGGTGAGGACGTACTCGTCGCGTGGTGGGTGCTCGTTGTAGCGGCGTCGGGCGATGACGCCCGCCTGCTCGAGGTCGCGTAGACGGGTGGTCAGCGTCTCGCGGGGGGCGCCGGTGTTGGCGCGGATGTCGTTGAAGCGGTGCACGCCGAGTGCCAGTTCGCGCAGAATCAGCAGCGACCAGCGGTCACCCACCACCTCGAGCGCGTCTGCGATTGGGCACGCCCGCGGGTGGGATACGAGGGTCGGTTCGGATTTCGGACTCACTGTGCTAGCGTAGCGCACAACCAGTAGGTCTGAAAAACGAACTGAGGGATGTCGTGTCAGAGACCAGAGCACAGCGCCACGTCCATCCGAGCATCCTGCTGGTGATTCTGTGCACGGCGGCGTTCATGAGCACCCTGGACATGTTCATCGTCAACGTCGGACTGCGCTCCATCGGTACCGACGTCCACGACACCTCGCTGGCTGATCTGAGCTGGGTCCTGAACGCCTACGCCATCGTGTTCTCGGCCCTGCTCGTACCAGCTGGGCGACTAGGCGACCGGTACGGCAACAAACGCGCCTTCCTGACCGGGCTCGCTCTGTTCACACTGGGAAGCCTGGGGTGCGCTCTGTGGAGTGACCTGTGGCTGATCGTCGGCCTTCGTTGCTTGCAAGCCGTCGGGGCGGCCGCGCTCATTCCCACCAGCCTTGGGTTGATCCTCACCGCCATGCCCGCTCAACGGCGCGCCCACTCTGTGCGGATCTGGGCCGTCACCGGCTCACTCGGTGCGGCCGCCGGGCCGGCCATCGGCGGCCTACTGGTCCAGGCGTCCTGGCGATGGATCTTCCTGCTCAACGTCCCGATCGGCGGGGCCGCTCTCGTGGCTGCCGCACTGCTGGTGCCCAGCCTGCGGCACGGCACCGACACCCGAATTCCGGATCTGATCGGCGGGGTCCTACTGATGGCCGCGGTCGCCTCGCTCGCCTTGGCGTTGGTTCAGGGGCCGGGCTGGGGCTGGACGTCGGGGCGCACGTTGGCGGCATTCGTGATCGCCGTGACGGCGACGGTTGCGTTCGTAGCCCGCTCCTCCCGCGCTGTGTCGCCGGTGATCGACCTGGGCCTGTTCCGCAATCCCGTCTTCACCTGGGCCAACATCGCCATGGTCCTGCTGTCCATCTCCTTCGGAACGCAGCTGCTCGGCCTCGTCTTCTGGCTTCAGGAGGGCTGGGGCTGGTCGGCCGTCCGCACCGGCCTGGGCATCGCGCCGGGCCCCGTAATGGTGTCACTCACCGGGCTCGGGCTACGACGCTGGACAGCCAAACTCCCCGTCAACGTGGCCGCCGCAATCGGCGCGATGCTGATGGGCGGCGGGGGGGTGCTCATTGGCGACAGCCTCACCGCCCACCCCCACTATGCGTCGGAGATCCTGCCCGGCTGGCTCATCATCGGCACCGGAGTAGGACTGGCGATCCCCACCATCATCGGCGCCGCTTCTAGTGGACTCGCGGCACACCAGACCTCGACGGGTAGCGCGGTCGTCCAGATGGGTCGCCAGATCGGCTCGGTGCTCGGCGTCGCCCTGCTTGTGGTCGTCATCGGTTCCAGCACCATCACCGTCGACAAGCTGCACCAATTCGTCCACGCCTGGTGGTGGGCCGGTCTGTTCGCACTGCTTGGTCTGCTGAGTGTGTTGGCGATGCGGCCGCGACGCCCCGTGTCGGTCGTCGCGCCCAGTCCTGAACCAGCGGCTGTGTTATGACCGAGCACGGCGACGAGGGCATCGCCAACTGGGTCCACTCGTGTATGGCTGAGCACACCGGCGCGGATGGCTGACAGGAAGGCATCACCCCTGGTGACTCCGTCTTTGTGACGATCATTCAGTCCGGGTCCTGGTAGGCCGCGATCTGGTCGGGGTCGGTTGTGCTGGCCGCTGCTGCGCCGGGACACGCGCGGCCGCGGAGTTCACGACCTCAGCATCGCCTGTCGCGGTCGTGGGCGCCTCCCACTGGAGTACGAGGTCATCCCGTACGAGAGCGGGCGATCAACCTGTGCCCAGCCGCAACGAACTCGTGGACTGTTGGTTCGTTGGCGCGGCTGCTTGGGCGCGATCATGCGCAACGAGCTACCCGGACTTCACGAACTCGTCCGGTGTCGCGTCGAGAGTCAGGTCGGGCGCAACGTGCGGACTGCACGCCCTGAGCTGACGAGCGCGACCACCGAGGCGAGGCATCCGACAGCAAGGACCACGTACACCAGCGCTGAGCTGCTTGCCAGCGTCGCGTCGCCAGCAATCACGGTCGCAACGAGCGAGCAGCCGGTGAGCGCCGCGATCGTCAGGGCCAGCGGCATGGCCAGCCATGTCGGAGCCTTCATAACATCGACGCCGGGCTCGAGCCGGGCCAGCGTGACGGCCGGTCCGATCGCGGCGCTGCAGATCAACGCGGCGAAGCCGAGCAACCAGAGAACTGACGCCGAGATGAACGCCGCCGAGGGGTGCGCACTGTGGCCGTGGGATGTAAGCGCGAGCCCGACCAAGCCCGCGACTTCCAACGGGCCGAGGATCAGTGCGGGCAGCATCGGCCGCAACGCCGACCACGAACGTGACCGCGCAGCGGGCACGACGGCACGCACGACCACCGGCACCGCTCCGAACAGAGCGAGCGCCCAACCGACGAAGAACAGCACGTAGGCGACGTTCAGCAAGGTCCGGACGCCACCCGACGCCCCTGCCATCGGTGGGTCCAGAAGCGATCGGTTGATGGCAGGCGCGACCAGGAAGCCGGCGCACCAGGCAACCCACGTTGTCGCCGCACTGGCCTGCATCCGCCCTCGACGGCTGGACAACGGGGGCCGCAGCCACGCGCGTGCCGCACCGCGGAACAGATCCGTGCTCGCTCGCCGGCGGTCCGGGAGATCCTCAACGAGTGCAGCCAGCTCATCGCCGTAGCGGTTGCGGAACGACGGTGGATAGGCGCCCAGAGCAACGCGCGAGAGTCGGTTCATGCCTGCGCCGTTCTCAGATGGGCCAGCCCCCGGGCGGCGAAGATGCGCATCGCCTCCAGGCGCTGAGTCAGGACAACCGACCCGGCAGCGGTGATCTCATACGGCCGACGCCGATCCTCCCCGGGAAGGGCGCGAACGTGCCCGCGCTCCTCCAGCCGCGACAGCGCAGCGTAGAGGGTGCCCGGACCCAGCGTGACGCCGACGGTGTCCTCGGTGTCCTGCACGATCGCGTAGCCGTGTTTGGGTCCCGAGGCCAGGCTGCCGAGGATCAGCAACGCCGGGTCTGACCAAGCCACCTCGTCCTTCCGTCGAACCATCTTCATACTCCGTTTCACGTAGTACGCGAAACGTTAGTCCGTAGCGCCGAAGACGTCAACAACGTCGATCAGGAGACCTCGACTTCGAGAGGGCCGGTGACGCCGTCAACGCGTCGCCCGCCGGGCGGGACTGACGGGGAACTCGGCATCATCGGATCGGTCGCGTTCGGCCGACACTTCGCCAGTCGGGTCGAGGTGGCGATCAGCGCGCAAACCATTTCCGACCCTGTCCTGTTTGACCACGTAGGCCGCTGTGGCCCCCTGCGGTGTTGCCGCGTGCCGGGTTCGACGCCGACGCCAGCAGCTCGACGACCTGTTCGTCGCTGGTCTGGGTGAAGTCGGCGTAGGCCTCGCCGATCGCGGAGAGGTCAGGCGGCGTGTGGAGGCAGACGATCTCGTCGGCGTCGGGGCCGAACTCTCGCTGGATGTCCGGGGGCCCGACAGGCACGGCAAGCACGACGTGCCGTGCGCCTTGGGCCCGAGCAACCTGGCACGCTGTATGTGCCGACGAACCAGTGGCGATTCCGTCATCGACGACGATCACGACCCGCCCTTTGAGGGGGACAGCGGCGCGGTCACCGCGGAAGCGCCGGACGCGACGGCCCAGTTCGGCCCGCTCCCGCTGTTCGACCTCCTCCATTACCCGCGGACTGATGTGAGCGAGGCGAACGACAGCGTCGTTGATGATGCGACTACCGTCCTCGCCGATCGCGCCCATACCGAGCTCGGGCTGGGACGGGACGCCAAGCTTCCGCACGATAATTATGTCCAGCGGAGCCTCGAGTGCGGTGGCTACCTCATAGGCCACCGGTACCCCGCCGCGGGGCAGGCCAACCACGACGACGTCGTCGGCCGCGCGGTCTGTCAACCGGCAAGCCAGATGCCGGCCGGCGTCGGCTCGATCGGCAAACAACATTGCTACCTCCCGCGAGGACATCGGATCAGACGCGACATGGCCCACCTCCGCACGCGCATCTGACAGCTATCAGAATGCAACCTGGCTGGGTTGAGCGGCAGTGCCAAAGGACCTGACCCCGGGTGGCGTCCACGGCAGGCCCACCGGCTCACCACGAGCACGTATCAGCCCGAGACCGGACGGCTCCTGGAAAGGGCAAGATGACTCAGGCAGAAGGATCGGCGATGACACAGCCAGCACAACACTTCGCGCACGGGCCCGTCAGTCGAAGCATCCGCCTGCGTCCCCGCGCGTCGGCGCCCCGACTGGCGCGCCGGCTCGTCCATGACCTCTGCGGGCAGGTCGGGGTTGCCGAGCGGGTATCCGAGGACGCCGCGCAGATCGTCGACGAGCTGGTCACCAGCAGCATCCGCCAGGCGCGGACTCAGGTCGACGTATACGTTCTGTGTTCCGAGGCCGAGGTGACGTTGCGCGTGCAGGACACGAGCACACAGGCACCTCTGATGGGCGAGCGCGGTCAGAACGCTGCACGAGGCTGGGACGTCGTGCGCCGGTTGTCGACGACCTGGGGCTACTGCAATCGGGACAACGGTCGGGAGCTCTGGGCGTCGCTGTGTGCGAACCGGTCGGTCGAACAGCTCCACCTTTGACAAGACCTGAGTCCGCAGCGGAGACACCGCGGCTCACGTTGCGCTGCGAAGCTTGCCGTTCCTGGCCAGAGTTGGGTCTGTGCATGCGGAAAGGTCGAAGCAGCATGGCCGCCGCTTGCCGTTGTTGATCTTGGAGATCGTCACCTCGACACGCCGCTCGCGCGTGGCGGGATTTGCGGTCGCGTTGACCCAGCGAACCCACTCCCAGCGTGCCATCGGCGTGATGTCGTCCCAGATGTCTTTGATCTTTCGCGGCGCGCGTGCCAAAGCCGCGGCCAGGTCTGGTGGCACGTCCGGCTCCGGCCAGTCGCGTGACGCCTCGAGGGTCACGCTGACGTTCTCACCCGCACGGACGTGAGCAGCTCGCCGCAGGGCCGCGTCAACCTTGAACCAGTGGCCCTTCAGACCGTCCGGCTCGAGCACAGAGTCGAACTCATGGCCATTCATCGATGCCCGGACTGCCACCTGCCCGCGTGAGGGAAGCAAGCGGCTCGCCTGCTCGGGCAAACGCACTACGGTCGAGGCATCGATGGTGACGAGACTGGCTGCGAATCGAATCGCCTCGAGGTCGGTCTTCTGGCTCACGCTGGTCATCATTTCACTCCATTCTCAGGCGCGTGATCCGATCCGCGTCCAATATCAGCGCGGGGACGAGCTACCGCCTCCCATGCGAACCCGTCCGGGTCGGTGAAGGGCGTGCCGGCGCCACGAGGACGATCCGGTGTGCCCCGGTCCCGTCCGCCGGCACGCCGGCGTCCCCTGGCGGCGGCGCGCAGGCTGTAGATGGCCGGCTTTACCGGCGCGTCGGCCGCGTCGAACTCGACGTACTTGCCGCCGAAGCTCTTGGCAACGGATAGGCCGTGGTCGAGGTAAAACTGCTTGCTCGCCTTGACGTCGTCGACGCCCAGCAGCAGCACGACGTCGTCGACCTCGCCGGTGGCGGGGCCGGTGTCCCGCTTCGCCGACGCGCGACCTTCCAGATCGCGCCGTCCGGTGCCTGCACCACGCCGCCGTAGCCCCAGAAGCTCTTCTTGGCGGGCTTGAGTGTCTTCGCGCCGGAATGCGCGGCAGCGCCGACAAGGCGATCCACGGTGCTCGGCTGAGCGACCACGAGGGACATGGCACCCTCGTCCAGCCGCGCTGCTTCCGAGGGTGGGTACGCCAC
>JALYIL010000203.1 GCA_030775825.1 Actinomycetota bacterium | reverse complement strand
CACGATCGCCAGTCCCAGGCCGGCACCGCGGGTCGCGGTTCGCACCCGACCGCCGCGCCGGAACGGCTCGAACAACGCATCGACATCTCCAGCCGCGATTACCGGGCCCCCGTTGGACACGTGCAGCCACACCCGCTCGGCCGTTTCACCGGTCGTCACCCGCAACCAGCCACCCGGGACGTTGTGCCGGATCGCATTCTCCACGAGGTTGCCTACCAGGCGTTCGAGAAGCCGCGGATCGCCGAGGGTCCCGGCGGGTTCGACCTCGCTCTCGATCGTGACGTCCTTTTCCTTGGCCTCCGCCTCGACGGCGTCGAGTACCGCTGGGACCAACTTGCCCAGGTCAACTGGCTCGATGACCTCGAGCTCGCCGCGACCGACTGCCTGCAGCCGGGCCAATGTCAACAGCGAGGCCACCAGACGCTGTGCGCGCTCGGCGGCAGTCTCGACGACCTGGCCCATCCGTCGCAGCTCGGCGACGTCGGCGTTCGGATCGGCCAGGGTTACTTCGAGCTCGGTCCTGATGACGGCGAGCGGCGTTCGCAGCTCATGGCTTGCATTGGCGACGAACAGCCGCTGACTGTCGAAGGCCGCGTCGAGGCGACCCAACATCTCGTCGAAGGTATCGGCGAGCTCACGGAGCTCGTCGTCCGGACCGCCGAGATTGATGCGCTGGTCCAGCGTGTCGGTCGACAACTGCTGAGCGGTGTGAGTGAGCCTGGCGATGGGGCGCAGCGCTTGCTTCGCCAGCAGGTACCCCCCCGTGGTGCCAATGACGACAATGATCCCGAAGTAGATCAGGCCGGTGTGCAGCAGGTAATTGACCGACTGAGTCCGCGCGTCCTGACCGAGCTGTGTGGGGTTGAGCTGGGTGACCTTGCCGCTCTGATCAGTCTGGGTAACACGGCCAACGGTGTTGAAGAACGGCAGCTTCGCGATCGAACGGTCAAGCAGAACGATCGAGGTGAACAGCAGAGAAACTCCGACGAGAAGGACTAGTCCGCCATATAGCAACGCCATACGGATCCGCAGCGTTGGGCGGAAGAGCCTCACGAAACGTTGCCAACTCCCTCTTCCATGCGGGGCAGCGTCACTAATGCGGCAGGGTCGATGCGGTAGCCGGAACCGACCACGGTGTCGATGATCGCAGGCTCACCCAGTTTGCGACGTAAGGTCATCATGGTCACCCGCACGGTCGTCGTGAACGGGTCGGCATTCTCGTCCCAAACCCGGTCGAGCAATTCCTCGCTACTGACGACAGCTCCGTGGGCCATGAGCAACGTCTCTAGGACGCCGAATTCCTTGCGGGTGAGATCGATCAGTTCACCGTCTCGGCTCACGGTCCGCTTGGCCGAATCAAGCTCGATGTCACCCGCGGCTAGTACCGGCGGGGCGGCTGGGGTGGTTCGGCGGCCGAGGGCCCGAACCCGGGCGACGAGTTCGGCGAAGGCAAACGGCTTGGCAAGATAGTCGTCGGCGCCCAGCGCCAGCCCGGAGACCTTGTCCTCCACCGTGCCGCTGGCGGTGAGCATCATGACGCGCGTCAGAACGCCTTCGTCCGACAGCCGCCGACAGATCTCGTCGCCGGACATCCCCGGCAGGTCACGGTCGAGCACGACGACGTCGTAGCGCGTCAAAGCAGCCTTGCGATACCCGTCATCGCCGTCGGTGGCGACATCGACGGCCATTCCCTCACGGCGCAACCCGCGGGCCACCGCCTCGGCGAGTTGAACTTCGTCCTCCACGACGAGGATCCGCATGTGTCAGCCTCCTGGCAATCCCGTGCTCATTCGCCGTTCAGATCGCCCGAATGGCGCGCGGCCGGGACGTCCCCGCCCGGGTCGCTACTCCTTTGAACGAGTGCGGCCCACTCAACGATGCGCCGTCCGATGTCCTGAACGGTAAGACCGGCCGCGTTACGTACGTCCGCAACCTTGCCATGCGCCAGGAATTTGGCCGGTATGCCCAGTTCACGACACGCAACCGGCAGGCCAACAGCCCGGATTTCCTGAGAGATTCGAGACCCGACTCCGCCGACGACGATGCCGTCCTCCACCGTGACCACAAGCTCCGCCCGCGCGGCGAGTTCCACGATGGCCGGATCAACGGGTGTGACCCAGCGCGGGTCGGCGACCCGCACGGTGTAACCGGCCCGGCGGATCGCCCGGGCCGATTCGAGCACATCCTCGGCCACCGCACCGACGGCGACGATCAATACATCGACGTGATCATCGGGCCCGGGCTCGGACAATATGTCGACGCCCACGAGGCGGCGGACGGCGGGGATGATCGGTCCGAGTGGCGTCTTCGGGAAGCGAACCACCGTCGGGCCGCCATTGTGGGCCAGTGCCTCGGCAAGCTCGTCACGCAGAGTCATCTCGTCGCGCGGTGCCGCGATCCGAATGCCCGGGACCACGCCGAGGATCGCCAGATCCCACATGCCGTTGTGGGACGCACCGTCGTCGCCGGTGAGACCAGCGCGGTCAAGCACGATCGTGACGGGCAGCTCGTGCAGGGCAACATCCATGAGCAGTTGATCGAAGGCCCGGTTGAGGAATGTGGCGTAGACAGCGACGACCGGGTGCATCCCGCCGGAGGCGAGTCCGGCCGCCGAAGTCAGGGCATGCTGCTCGGCGATCCCCACGTCGTAGGTGCGATTCGGGAATCGACGGGAGAATTCGCCGAGGCCGGTTGGCTCACACATCGCCGCGGTAATCGCGACGATGTCATCACGCTGCTCGCCATGACGAACGAGTTCAGCACCGAACACTGCCGTCCAGGTGGGACCGCCACGCCCTCGGGGCATCCCGGTCTCAGGGTCGAACCCGCGAGATTGATGCATCTGGTCAGCCTGGTCGTTCTCGGCGGGGGCATACCCGTAGCCCTTGCGAGTCAGGCAATGCACCAGCACTGGCCCGTCGAATCCACGGGCCAACCGGAAGGCGTCCTCCAGGGCATCGAGGTCGTGGCCGTTGACCGGGCCGACGTACTTCAGGCCGAGATCCTCGAACATGCCTTGTGGCACCAGCAGGTCCTTGATCCCTCGCTTCATGCCGTGCAACGCGTCATAGAGCGGCGGCCCGACGACGGGTGTGCGGTCAAGTGCCTCCTTGACCTGGCCGAGCATCCGCTCGTATCCCGGACGCAGCCGCAACCTGTTGAGGTGGTTGGCCAATCCGCCAGTCGTCGGCGAGTACGAGCGCCCGTTGTCGTTGACGACCACGATCACCGGCCGCTCCGCGGCGGCGATGTTATTCAGCGCTTCCCAGCACATGCCGCCGGTCAGGGCACCGTCGCCAACGACGGCGACCACCGGGCGGCGCTCCTCGCGCACCGAAAACGCCTTGGCCAGCCCGTCGGCGTAAGACAGCGCCGTCGACGCGTGGGAGTTCTCGATCCAATCGTGTGGGCTCTCGGCACGGCTCGGGTATCCCGACAACCCACCGGTCTGGCGCAGAGTCGGCATCTGGGCGGCCCGTCCGGTCAGGATCTTGTGCACGTAGGCCTGATGGCCCACGTCGAAAAGGATCGGCTCGGTGGGCGAGTCGAACACCCGATGCAGGGCGATCGTCAATTCGACCGCGCCGAGATTCGGCCCTAGGTGACCGCCAGTGCGCGATACGGTCTCGACCAGCAGATCCCGGATCTCCGCCGCCAGGAGGACGAGCTCCTCGTGGGTGAGCGCGCGCAGATCCGCGGGCATGGCCAGCCGACTCAGAACATGGGTCACAGGGCGAAATCGTACCGGTGTAGGTCCTGCCAGGGGGCGACTCAATCACTCGAATCGCCGGACTCTGGACGGACCTGCCGCCCAGCGGGCGCAACGAGGTGAGCCACGCACTCGATGTGATGGGTCATGGGGAACGCATCGACGCCACGCAGAGCGTTGAGCTGCCAACCTTGGTCAACGGCGACGCGCACGTCGCGCGCCAGCGACGCGGGATCACAGGAGACGTAACCGACTGCCCTAGGTCGCATCCCCAGGATCGCCGCCATGACCTCACGCCCGGCCCCGGCCCGCGGCGGGTCCAGGACCACGACGTCGGGGCGAAACTCGAGCGAGCGCAGCAGATCTGCATCGACTCGAGCGCGACTCATCTGAGCCCACGGCAGATCGCGCAGATTGTCCGCGGCATCGGCAACCGCCTGGCGCGAGGTCTCGATTCCGATGACCTGCCCGGTCGTGCCTACCGCGTCGGCGAAGACGGCGGTCAGCGCGCCGGCACCGGCGTAGAGATCGAGCACACGCTCGCCTGGTTGAGGGCTAACCGCGTCCAGGAGGGCCTGTGCCAGCGCAGCTGCCGCAGCGGGGTGCACCTGCCAGAAGCCTTGCGCTGCCACTGAGTACTGGCGCTCACCGATGCGGTGGCTCAGGCGCGCCGGGCCTTGCACGACCTTGACCCGGTCAGGCGGCCGGCGGCCGCGGGCCTGCCGGCCAGAACCCGGAAGGTGTTCGATGACCGAGATCGACCCGCCCGAGCGAACGACCTCCACCCCTGTCCGGCCCGGCCATCTCCGCTGTAGCGCCGGCGAGTCCCCGACGCCTTCGATGCCGAGCGGACACGCTTCGATCGCTTCGATGTCGGCCGAGCGGTGCCGGTGCAGCCCCGGGCGGCCGCCGCCGTCGACGGCGAAAGTGATACGGGACCGCCAGCCCAACAACCCGCCTTCCAGCGCCTCTACGCCGTCGAACTCCGCCGCGAGATCGATGCCGGCGAGTCTGGCGAACTGCTCGAGGACGATGGCGGCCTTGATCTCGCGCTGCGCCGATGCCGAGGCGTGCTGCCAGTCGCAGCCGCCGCAGCGACCCGGCCCGGCGTGGGCGCACGGCGGTTGCACTCGATCCGGCGAGCTGACCAGCACCTCGACGGCATCCGCGCGACAGTAGGCACCGCCCCGGTCCTCGGTGATCCTGGCGCGCACTCGCTCGCCCGGCAACGCGTGACGGACGAACACCACGCGCCCGTCATGGCGGGCAACACACGAACCACCGTGCGCCGGCGCCCCGACATCGACGTCGATGAGCGCGCCCTGCAGCGGGCCGCCGTCAGGCACGGGACACGGGTGCCTTGGCCGTCGGACCGTCCGGGTTCGCGGCGCTCACCTCAGCGGACTCGGGCGTGTCACCGAGCGGGCGTACCGGACTGGTGCCCTCGGTGCGACCTCGCGTGGAATCGAGCTGCCACGGCACGCTGGTGACCATCACCCCTTGCTGGAACAGCAGGCGTCCCTTCAGGCGTAGCGCCGTCTGATTGTGCAGCAGCTGCTCCCACCAGTGGCCCACGACGTACTCGGGGATGAAGACGTTGACGACATCGCGCGGCCGATCGGCACGCAGTTGCTTGACGTAACTGATGATCGGTTTGCTCATCTCGCGATACGGCGACTCCAGGATGGTGAGTTTCACCGGCAGGTCATGGCGTTCCCACTCGATGAGCATGGCTCGCGTCGCGTCGTCGTCGACGTTGACGGTCAGCGCGGTGAGGGTGTCCGGGCGGGTTGCCCGGGCGAACGCGAGCGCGCGCAGGGTTGGCTTGTGGACCTTGGACACGAGTACGACGACGTGGTTGCGCGCCGGGAGCACTAACCCGCGCTCGTCGCTCTCCAACTCCTCTGCGATGTGCGTGTAATGCCGGTTGATGGCCCGCATGAGCGCATACAGAATTGGCATCGCGATCAAAACGAGATAGGCGCCCTTAGTGAACTTTGTGACGATGACGATCACCAGCACCGTGCCGGACAGACTCGCACCGAAGGCGTTGATCGCCCGCGATCGCACGATGCGGCGGCGTTCCTGCGGATCTCGCTCGGTCAGAATGGCGCGATTCCAGTGGCGCACCATACCGCTCTGGCCGAGGGTGAATGACGTGAAGACCCCGATGATGTAGAGCTGTATCAGGCGGGTCACGTCGGCCTTGTAGATGAAGATCAGGAATGCTGCCACGACCGCAAGGGCGACGATACCGTTGCTGTAGGCCAGTCGATCACCGCGGGTGTTGAGCTGAGCCGGCAGGTTCTTGTCGCGAGCCAGGATCGCACCCAACAGGGGAAAGCCATTGAACGCCGTGTTCGCGGCCAGCACCAGGATCAAGGCCGTGGTCGCCTGGATGTAGAAGAACGCCACCGAATGTGGCCCGCCGAAGACCGCACTAGCCACCTGGGCGATCACCGTCCGCTGCGGCGTGACCGCGCAATTGGGGACATTGAGCAGGCAACTGTTCGTGGTCGGGTCAGTGATGTGAACTTTCGAGATCAATGCCAGGGCCGTGATGCCCACGAACATCGACACCGCGACGGCACCCATCACAAGCAGCGTTATCTGTGCATTTCTAGCCTTCGGCGCCTTGAACGCCGGGACCCCATTGGCGATCGCCTCGACACCGGTGAGCGCCGTGCAACCGGAGGAGAACGCCCGCAGGGTGAAGAACATCAGAGCAAAGAATCCGAGGGACCCGTACCCGTGGTGGACGCTGACGTGGTAGCGCGCGCTCTCGGCCACCGGGGCGTCGCCGACCAGGGCGCGGAACAAGCCCGTGCCGATCATGATGACCACACCGGCGGCGAACAGGTACGTGGGCGCAGCGAACGCCGCGCCTGCTTCGCGCAGGCCGCGGAGGTTCACCGCGGCGAGCAGCGCCACGAATACAAGCGCCATCGTCACGCGTTGATGATGCAGCGACGGGGCGGCGGAGATGATGTTGTCGACACCCGAGGACACCGACACGGCGACCGTCATCACGTAGTCGACGAGCAGGGCGCTCGCCACGACGACGCCGGCCGACTTGCCGATGTTCTTCGTCGCGACCTCATAGTCGCCGCCGCCGGTGGGGTAGGCGCGCACGAGCTGCCGGTAGGACGCCACCACGGTCGCCATCAACACGACGACCGCGCCCGCGACCCACGGAGCCAGATACAGGAACGCCGTGCCACCCAGCGTGAGGACGAGCAGGATCTCTTGGGTGGCGTAGGCGACGCTGGACAGGGCGTCGCTGGCGAAGATGGGCAGTGCCAACCGCTTCGGGAGCACTGAATGACCGGACTGTTCGGACCGCATCGGCCGGCCGATGACCAATCGTTTCAAAACCCGGGTCGCAAGTGCCACGACGCGCACAATACGGCCCGCCGTCCCCCCGCGGGCGCGGCCTGCCGGGATCGCGTCCGCGGCTCACGCTCGGGCTTGTGTAGCCTCGCCACGCCGGGCCTGTGCGAACGAGTTCGGCGGATCGCCCGCGCGATCACCGGGGGACCGACGGATTTCGGAGAGGAGATGTGCCGCCCGTGCACATCGTCATCATGGGGTGTGGCCGCGTGGGGGCCTCGCTCGCCCACAGCCTCGTGCGGCTGGAACACAGTGTCGCTGTGATCGATCAAGACCCCTTGGCGTTCCGGCGGCTAGGGGACAAGTTCTCGGCGCTTCAGGTCAAAGGCGTCGGATTCGATCGCGAGACTCTGATCGACGCGGGCGTCGAGCATGCCGACGCGTTCGCGGCTGTCAGCAGCGGCGACAACTCCAACATCATCGCCGCCCGGGTGGCCCGCGAGACCTTCGGCGTCCAGAAGGTCGTCGCCCGGATCTATGACTCCAAGCGCGCCGAGGTCTACGAGCGCCTCGGCATCCCCACCGTCGCCACGGTGCCGTGGACGTCGGGGCGCCTGCTCAAGACGGTCCTCGGGGAGGCGACCGCAGAGGCGTGGCGCGACCCCTCCGGCGCCGTGAGCTTGATCCACGTCTCACCCAACGAGGGGTGGGTGGGACATTCGATTGTCGAGTTCGAGACGACGACCGGCTGCCGGGTCGGAATAGTCACCCGCTTCGGAGTCGGCGAGCTGCCGGTTGCCTCCTCACTCATCCAGGCCGGCGACACCATGCACGTCTTCGTCACCGACGCGCACGCCGCCTTGCTGCGCGACCTCGCCGCCCGTGCCCCCGAGGGGGCTCGGACATGAGGGTCGCGATAGCCGGCGCGGGCGCCGTCGGACGGTCCATCGCCCGCGAACTGCTCACCAATAATCACGAGGTCCTCCTGATCGACAAGGACCCAGCCAAGGTGGAGCCGGACCGCATCCGAGGTGCCGAATGGCTACTCGGCGATGCCTGCGAGGTGGCGAACCTCGAGAACGCCAAGCTTGAGGAGTTCGACGTCGTCATCGGCGCCACCGGCGATGACAAGGTCAACCTCGTGATGGCCTTGCTCGCCAAGACTGAGTTCTCCGTGCGCCGCGTCGTCGCTCGGATCAACCACCCAGCCAACGAGTGGCTGTTCACCGAGGCGTGGGGCGTCGACGTTGCCGTTTCCACGCCCCGGGTCATCGCCTCGCTGGTCGAAGAAGCTGTCGAGGTCGGCGACGTCGTGCGCCTGTTCGGGTTGCGCGAGGGCCAGGCCAACCTCGTCGAGGTCACCCTGCCCGAGGGAGCTCCCTGTGCGGGGCGCTCCGTTCGCGACCTAGATCTGCCGAAGGACGCGGCGATCGTCGCGATCATTCGCGGAAGCCGGGTGATCACTCCGTCGCCGGAAGAGCCGCTAGAGGCAGGCGACGAGCTGCTCTTTGTCGCACTCCCCGATGCCGAACCAGCGATCCGTCACAGCGTCCTCGCGACCTGAAGCGTGGCCTGATGGCGACGCACGCGCTGCCTCAGTTGCTCGTCTCGCTCAGCTGTCTGCGGGCTCGGCTGACGATCCAGAACCCGGCGGCCACAGCGAGGATGTAGAGCGGAAAGCCCATCGAGATCCGGGCGAAAGCCAGCCAGCCGGTCGCGTTGCGGTGGTACAGGCTCAGCTGCACGATGCCACGGGCCGCGAACATCGCCATGCCGATCCCCGTCGCGAGCAGGTAGGCCCGCAGCAGAGCCGGGCGCCGATGCCAGCGCGTGCCGTCCGGTGCGGGCGTCGGGTCGAGGAATTCCCACAGCAAGCCGATGATCGGACGCCGAGCGAGCATCGAGATTATGAAGACGCCCGCGTAGACGAAGCTGCTCCAGATACCGAGCAAGAAGTATCCGCGCGCTTGTCCGGTACGCACTGCGATCACTGCGGCAACGACGACGCCGATGAGCCCGGTGACAGCCTGGAGTACGGGCTGGCGCCGCATGAGGCGGTATCCCGCAAGTACCCCTGCGGAGCCGACGGCGGAGATTATCGCGGCACGGAGGCCCGCGGTGGTATTGACGATCACGAAAACGACCGGCGGAATGGCCGTTATAACGCTGCCCGACCAGCCCCCGATGCTGTCGAGCATCTGCTTGCGGTAGGTCTCGCGCACATCGAGCCGCCCCGAGTCCTCTACGCCTGGCTCCTCGCCGGTCACGCGCCGGCCTGCAGCTCGTAGGCCGGGTTGTACATCGCCAGGCGGCCATCGTGCAGACCGACGCGACCCCGGGCCTTGAGACGACGACCGGGCTCGATACCGGCAATCCGCCGTCGGCCTAGCCACACCAGGTCCAGGGAACCGGTGCCGTCGAACAGTTCGGCTTCCAGGGTGGCCACGTTCTCCGCGGGCGTGTACACGACAGCGCGGATTCGGCCGGTCAGGTCAGCCATGGAGCCCCGCTGGACCTCGCCGATCGGCACACAGGACAGCCGCACGACCTCCGAGCGCAATTCGGCGGCATCGAGATGGTGCGTGCTCGCCGTCAGGCGATCAAGTAGCGAGGCTATCTTTCCCACGCGAACAGCGTAGCTCCGCGGACCTACTCGGGGTCTCTATTCGGCATCGACGACGCTCTGCTCGAGGATCTCCTTGGGCAGGCGGAGCGGGACCGGCTCGCGTGCCGGCAGCGGCTCGGCACCACGCACGACCACGACGTCTCGCAGGGCCCGCTCGAACCGAGCGGCCTTCGTGGTGTCCGTCGCGGCCGCGCCCACCAGCATGGCGCGCAGAAACCAGCGCGGCCCGTCGATTCCGATGAATCTCACCGCCACTAGGCTGCCGGTCTCACCGGGCAGCTTTCCGATCAGTTCGATGCCGAACGGGCCTTCCGGCTGCTCCCTCGGCGCACCGCGTTGGGCATTCATCGACGCCGCGATCTCGGCCCGCACCTCGTCCCAGATGCCCTCGTTACGGGGCGCGGCGAAGACCCCGAGCTGGAGATGTCCGTCGCGTCCAGCCAGGTTGACCGCGATGACCTGCTGCGCCTCGTTCATCTCTAGGCGCAGGTCCATTCCCGGCGTGACGGGCACTCGCAGAGCGCCGAGGTCGACCCTCGGCACGGTGTCGGCGGGAGCGTCTCGCTCGTCCCACGGACCCGTCGTCGGGACCGGCTCTTCGCGAACCCGTATCTCCCACGGCGGGGTGGCATCCAGCTTCGATCGTTCGGTCCGCTTCACCCTGCGTCGCCCCGCCACTACGAATCCTCCCCCGGCCCCAAGGCCTTCGCGCCGCCGGTGGAGCCGTGCCCGCCGTCACCGCGCACCGACTCAGGCAGCCGTTGCACCTCGACGAATTCCGCCCGTTCCACGCGCTGGAACACGAGTTGGGCTATCCGCTCGCCTCGGTGCAGCTGCAACGCTGCCCTGGTGTCGTGATTGATAACGATGATCTTGATCTCGCCGCGGTACCCGGCGTCAATCGTGCCCGGGGCGTTGACCAGACCGAGACCGGCCCGCGCCGCGAGCCCGGACCGGGGATGAACGAACGCGGCGAAGCCGGGCGGCAATGCGATTGCGATGCCTGTCGGGAGCACCGCGCGTTGCCCGGGTTCGAGGCTCAGGTCCTGCGCGGCGACGATGTCGGCACCGGCGTCGTCGGCCAATGCGTACTGCGGCAAGGGAAGGTTTGCGTCGAGACGCTGCACCAATATCTGCAGCGGTCGGCGTGAGGTCATCCGTACTCCCGATTCGCGTACGGGCGCGATGAACGCTCCGGTCGAGTCTTCATAGCGCCGAACGCTACCCTCGACCGGATGAACCGACGCAGCGAGAGCCGGTCAACTCCCGGACCAGCCGCGACTGCTTACCGTGAGCCACTGCGCACGCCGTGGTGGTGGTACGTAGTCGCCGCTGGCATCGCGTCGTTGCTGGCGGCCGAGTTCCACGTGGCAGGGCTCCGGCTGACGGACTGGATCCCGTTCGGGACCCTGATCCCACTGTCGCTGATGGTGGTCTGGTGGCTCGGCCATTCGGCGCTCGAGATCCGCGATGACGAGCTGCATATCCGAGGTGCGCATCTCCCCCTGCGTTACGTGAGCGGCGCGGTGGCTCTTGACGCCGTCACCCTGCGGCGTGTCGTGGGCCGCGAGGGCGACCCCGCTTCCTTCGTGTCGATCCGGCCGTGGATCGGACCAGGGGTTCAACTGTGGCTCGATGATCCCGACGATCCGGCTCCGTACTGGATCGTGAGCACGCGGCGCCCGCATCGTGTCGTCGAGGTGCTGCGCGAGACCCGTTAGGGTCCCTTCATGACGACGGCGCCGCACCACCCACGCTTCAACGGCCAGGTTGCCCTCATCACAGGCGCGAGTCGGGGCATCGGTCTGGCGGTTGCCGAGCGAATCGTCGCCGAGGGCGGACGGGTCTGCCTCACCGCACGCAAGCCCGACGGCCTCGCCTCAGCTGTCGAGTACCTCGGCGGGGCGCAATTCGCCGTGGCAGTCCCCGGTTCGGCAGACGATCCGAGGCATCAAGCGGAGGCGGTCCAGGCGGCGATCACCGCGTACGGGCGCCTGGATGTTTTGGTCAACAACACCGGCATCAATCCTGCGTTCGGGCCGCTGCTCGAGCTCGACGAAGCAATAGCCAGAAAGATCATGGACGTCAACGTGCTCGCCGCCCTCGGGTGGGCGCGCCACGCGCTAGGCGCCGGGCTCGGCTCGTTCGGACCCGGCGCGATCGTGAATATCGCGTCCGTTGCCGGCCTGACCCCCGCGCCCGGAATCGCGTATTACGGGGTCAGCAAATCGGCGCTCATCGGTCTGACAGTGCAACTCGCCGCCGAACTCAGTCCTGGTATCCGGGTCAATGCCGTGGCTCCGGCCGTCGTCCGGACGAAATTCGCGGCGGCGTTGTACGAAGGCCGCGAGGCTGAGGCGGCCGCCGCATACCCACTCGGCCGCCTCGGCCAGCCCGAGGACGTCGGGGCCGCGGTCGCCTTCCTCGCCTCATCGGATTCGGCCTGGATTACCGGCCAGACCCTCGTCATCGACGGTGGTGCCGGGCTGCGCTCCGGCCTATAGGCGGCTGGGCGCCTGTGCTCATCGGCCGCCTGTGACCGCCTGGGACCGCTAGGCGCAATCGCGGCAGATGTACTGCCCGTTGCGTTTGCGGGCCAATCGACTGCGGTGGTGCACCAGGAAGCAGCTCGCGCAAGTGAACTCGTCATCCTGTTTGGGAAGCACCCTCACGGTGAGTTCCTCGCCGGACAAGCTGGATAAATCGGCGCCCGGGAGCTCGAGCGACTCATTCATCTCGGTCTCGTCGACATCGATCGAGCCCGACTGGGCCTCGGCACGCCGTGCCTTCAGTTCCTCGAGCGAGTCTTCGCTCAGCTCTTCGACGTCACCGCGACGCGGGGCGTCGTAATCGGTCGCCATCTGTCTTCACTCCTCAAGTGGAATTCAACTGCATCAATGTTTCGTTCAGGTCAACTGCGTCGAACCAGAATTTCTCGTTCGGCGCTGCAACGTGCGGCGCGTGCATTTTGTGCCCATGCCTCGACAAGGAGAAACCACTCACAGCAATCCCTGACTCGCGAATCGCCTGACTCGCGCTGGCCGCGGAACCGTATCGCGTCGTCGCTGGGCCTTAACGGCGGGGCGGTCGCCTGCATTCCCGTCGGCCCCGCCAGTTAGGGTTAGGTGCAAACACAAGGAGGCAGACCACGGCATGGCGGACGGGACCAAGCGGCGCCCGCTGCCCGCGCTGATCTGCCTGCTGGCGCTAACTTTGTTAACCGCGCTCGTGTGGTGGCGCGTCTTGCACCGCGGGGTAAGCACCGCAAGCACGAAAAGCCCGTGCACCTCGCAGTCCACACCCACCGTCCTCCCACAGGCGGCCAGCGTGACCATCACGGTCTACAACACGACCAGCCGGACCGGCCTCGCCAAAACAACCGCGAAGGTCCTGGGAAGCGACGGCTTCAAGGTCGCGCTCTTCGCCAATGACCCCGCTGGGCTCCCGGTCGCCGGCGTCGCGGAAATTCGCTACAGCGCCGACCAGAAGAACGGCGCCGCCCTGCTGTCCTATTACCTTCCTAGGGCAAAGTTGGTCGCGCTCGACGCCAGCTCGGACTCCAAGCTCGTCGTAGCCCTCGGCGCCAACTTCACGGCGGTTGCCCCGCCCAGTTCGGCCCACGCCGCCATGACGTCGGCGCACGTCAGCCAAGCCGCGCCCGGCCCGGCTCAGACGCCGAGTCCCACCTCCTCTTGTTGACCTCTTGTTGACGGTTGCTCAAGGTGTGACCAGCGGACGGCGTGTCCCGTCCTTCGCTAGGCGGTGACCGCGTCGGCCCCGAGCGATTCCAGCAGTGCAAAGAAATCCGCGGCCAAACTGGTGCCCGCCGCGGCGAGGAAGCGGGGCGAGGCCGCACGGCCGTGTAGACCGGTGACGAGGCAGCCCGCCTCCGCGGCGATGAGAGCGCCGGCCGCATAGTCCCAGGGGCTCAGGCCCGCTTCGAAGTAGCCGTCGAGGCGCCCGGCGGCCGTTGAGCACAGATCCAGACTCGCCGAACCGATCCGGCGGATGTCGCTCACCTGAGGCAGCAGGGCTGCCACGATTGCACCCTGGCGTGCGCGAAGCGCAGCGTCATAGCCGAAGCCGGTACCGATCACAGCACGCTCGAGGGGCACGTCTCGGCGAGCGTGCAGTCGCCGCTCAGCCAGCCATGCGCCCCCACCGAGGTGCGCCCGAAACAGGTCCCCAGAGGTCGGGTTGACGACCGCGCCGGCTACGACCGTTCCGTCCAGTTCGGCAGCCAGAGACACCGCGAACTGAGGTATGCCGAGAATGTAGTTGACGGTGCCGTCGATTGGATCGATCAGCCATCGGACGCTGCCCGAGCCGGACGGTCCGCCCTCCTCCCCGAGGATCGCATCGTGCGCCCTGGCGGCTCTGAGGTGTTCGACCAGCCACGCTTCGATGTCTCGGTCGACCTGCGTGACGAGGTCGGTCGCGGTGCTCTTGCTCGACACGGCCAGATCGGTGCTCCCACGTTCGCGGATGAGCGTCGCCGCACCGGTGACCAGGTCGACAGCGAGAGATTCAAGCTCAGCCGCCACTCGCTGGGACTGTGTCGGCGTTGCACGGGACTCCATTTGTCCATCGCACCACACCGGCCGGAGCGTGGTGTGGCCTCATGCCACCACGGACAGCCTTGCCGCCAGCTGGCCGGGATAGGGTTTGCCACACGAATCGGATCAACAGGAGGATCGACCATGCAGCCTGCCCAGGCCTTCGGCATCGATATCGGTGGGTCTGGCATCAAGGGCGCAGTGGTCGACACCGCCACCGGCCGGCTCGTGACCGAACGCAAGCGCATCCTGACGCCGCAACCGGCCACCCCCGACGCAGTCGCCGGCGTCGTTGCGCAGCTGCTCGCCGACGCTGATTGGCACGGCCAGGTGGGCGCGACCTTTCCGGCCGTGATCCAACATGGCGTCGCAAAGTCTGCCGCCAACGTGGACAAGAGCTGGATCGGAACAGATGTAGACGCGTGCTTCACGAAAGCAGCCGGGGGCAACAACGAGATCATCGTTCTCAATGACGCGGACGCGGCAGGTATCGCCGAGGCCCGCTTCGGGGCAGCCCGCGCTATCGCCGGAGTGGTCATCTTGCTGACCTTCGGCACGGGCATCGGAAGTGCACTGCTCAACGACGGCGTGCTGGTACCGAACACCGAACTGGGCCATCTGGAGCTGGACGGGCATGATGCGGAGAAGCGCGCCGCCGCCTCGGTCCGGGACGAGGAGGGCCTGTCGTACCGGAAGTGGGCAAAGCGAGTCAACGAATACATGTCTCACGTCGAGCGACTCTTCACGCCCGATCTGTTCGTCGTTGGGGGCGGCGTGAGCAAGGACAGCGAGAAGTGGGTGCCACTGCTCGCCCTGCAAACTCCCGTAAAGCCGGCGGAATTGCTCAATGATGCGGGCATCGTCGGCGCCGCCATGGCCGCCGCCGAAAGACGCGGCGAGTAGGTCGCAGGGCCAGTTCGGCTCGCGTTCGCGTCGACCAGCGTTACAATATGCACCAGGGCACTGCGCACGTACTGGACTCGACCCTGAGCCACCCAACAGACGGCCTGCGACCCCTCACTCATGCGTTCCGCGTCGTGCGGTATCGAATCTCGGCGTCCGGACCCAGTTCGGGCCCGCCCGTGGTGAAAGGTCCTCCGTGGTATCCAGCAAGCAACACCCCAGCGACGTAGCGTCAGTAACGGAGATTGCGCGAGTTGTTGCGGCCTCCAGCGCGACCAAGCGGGTCACCGCCGCGGTGAAGGCGCCCGCCAATCCGCCCGCGCGATCCGTCGCCAAGGCGGCCCCCCGACCGAAGGCCGTTCCGGCGACCCAGGGCGCGAAACCAGCTGCCAAGTCCTCTCCTGCGAAGGCTGGCGCAACGAAGGCCCCCGCGACGAAGGTTGCCGCGCCCAAGGGTGCCGTCAAGGGCAAGGCTGGGACCTCTGGGACCGCCGCCGCGGTCTCCGGGACCAGCTCCGCGACCTCGCCGGCGACCGCAACCGACGCCACGCCTGTCGACCTCGATCCGGCCGCGCTCGCTGCGATCGACCCTGCAGTCGATCCCGCTCTGGTGGCAGATGGCGTTGTGGCCGAGGACGACGAGGAGTCGGCGGAATTCACGTGGGACGACGAGGAGGAGTCCGAGGCCCTGCGGCAGGCGCGTAAGGACGCCGAGATGACGGCTTCGGCCGACTCGGTCCGCGCCTACCTCAAGCAGATCGGCAAGGTGGCCCTGCTCAACGCCGAGGAGGAAGTTGATCTCGCCAAGCGCATCGAGGCGGGCCTTTATGCCGCCGAACGGCTGCGCCAGGCGGAGGAGACCAGCGAGAAGCTCGCGATGCAGTTCAAGCGCGACCACCGCTGGATCGTCCGTGACGGTGAGCGCGCCAAGAACCACCTGCTCGAGGCGAACCTGCGCTTGGTGGTATCTCTGGCCAAGCGCTACACGGGGCGTGGCATGGCTTTCCTGGACCTCATCCAGGAGGGCAACCTCGGCCTGATCCGTGCCGTCGAGAAGTTCGACTACACCAAGGGCTACAAGTTCTCGACCTACGCAACCTGGTGGATCCGGCAGGCGATCACCCGGGCGATGGCCGATCAAGCACGCACGATCCGCATTCCTGTGCACATGGTCGAGGTCATCAACAAGCTCGGTCGCATACAGCGCGAGCTTCTCCAGGACCTGGGCCGCGAGCCCACGCCGGAAGAGCTTGCCAAGGAAATGGACATCACCCCGGACAAGGTTCTGGAGATCCAGCAGTACGCGCGCGAGCCGATCTCGCTTGACCAGACCATCGGCGACGAAGGCGATAGCCAACTGGGTGACTTCATCGAGGACTCCGAGGCCGTCGTCGCGGTTGATGCCGTGTCGTTCACGCTGCTGCAGGATCAGCTGCAGTCGGTGTTGCAGACGCTGTCGGAGCGGGAGGCAGGCGTGGTCAAGCTGCGCTTCGGACTCACCGACGGTCAGCCCCGCACCCTTGACGAGATCGGCCAGGTGTACGGGGTCACTCGCGAGCGAATTCGGCAGATCGAGTCCAAGACCATGTCGAAGCTGCGGCATCCGTCGCGCTCGCAGGTCCTGCGCGACTACTTGGACTGATCCGAACCGCTGCAAGTCGCTGTAGGTCCCTAGATTCGGGGGCTGTAGCGCCTGGACCCGGCCCGACATGCTCCTGCGCTACACCAAAGCCCAGGCCGAGAACCGCGCCGCGGACGAAGCCCGCAAGCTCAACCTAGGTGACTTGTGAGCAAGCCCTGGATTGCCGGCTACGTCTGGTGCGCCGAATGTGGCCGCAGAGGAGACTGGGTTGCACGGGCAGTGAGATCAGCGAACGGCCTGTGAGTGACGCGCTACCGAGCCCAAAATAGCGTTCGAGATCGATCGGAGTGCCCAAGCACTGGGCATTTTTAGTAGACCGACAGCCTCGTGACCAAGCGGGAGCCGAAATCCTGGCCCGACGGTTTCCCACTTCCCACGGAATTTGAATATTAACCAGGCGGTGGCACAAAACCGTGATCGTGTTAGGGGTGTCGACGGCGCTCGAAAACTGAACAGTTTCGGCGGTGAAAAGTGAGCACTCGACGATTGAGGAGTGATCACTTTGGAGGACTGGGCGCTGATCAGGAGGCTGGCTGCTGAGGGCGTGCCGAAGGC
>JALYIL010000202.1 GCA_030775825.1 Actinomycetota bacterium | reverse complement strand
GCGCCGCCCGCCGCTCCACGCGCTCGCCGTAGACGTTGGTGCCGCCGAGGCCGATGTCCAGCGCGGCAGCGAAGGCCGCCTCGCACCAGCCCGCATTCGGACTCGGATGCCGAGGGGCATCTCGGCTGGCGATGCGAAGCACCGTGCGCGGGCGCCCGCTCACCAGCGCGACGAGCGCGGCCGTGGCCCGTGCGGGGACGATGTTGGCCAGGTCATCGATTCGTGCCGCTGCCCAGCCGAAACGTACATAGCGCGGTGACCGGTAGCCCACCATCGCATCCAGCGTGTTCACGGCCCGGTATCCGAGCAAGCCAGGAATCCCGGCCACTGCTCCCCAGAACAGTGGCGCCACGACTGCGTCGGAGGTGTTCTCGGCCACGGACTCGACGGCGGCCCGCGCGATCTCTGCGAGGTCGAGGGCCGAGGTGTCTCGGCCGACAAGGTGCGTGAGCTGCGCCCGCGCCGCAGGCAGGTCCTCGCGCGCCAGATGGCCGTAAACGCTTTGCGCCTCGCGACGCAACGATTCCCCACCGAGGACCGTCCAGGTAGCCAGCGCCACAAGCAGTGGATTGCACGCCCGGTCCCGCGAGAGCCGCTCCGCCGCCACGCCGAGACCGGCCGCTGCCCCGGCACAGGTGACGGCGAACGCGATTCCCGCGCCGCGACTGTCGCGGTAGGTGCATTTCTCCAAGGCCTGCGCAAGCCGTCCGAACGCCGCTACCGGGTGGGCGCGGCGAGGATCGGCAAGCACCGCGTCAGCAGCGACCCCGGCCAGGAGCCCAGCCGCCAAACCCCCCGCCCGTGGCACGGCGACCGGCCCGGCTACTCGCCGACGCCAAGGCGCTCGAGCAGGATCGCCCGCACCGCCGCGGCGTCGGCCTGTCCGCGAGTTGCTTTCATCACCGAGCCGACCAGTGCGCCGACCGCGGGGAGCTTGCCACCGCGCACCTTCTCGGCAATCTCGGGGTATGCCGCGATCGCGTCGTCGGCGGCGCTTTCCAGGGCCCCGGCGTCGGAGACCACTTTGAGCCCCCGAGCGGTGACCACCGCATCGACGTCGCCGCCGGTCTCGAAGATGCCGTCGACCACCTGGCGGGCCAGCGCCACCGTGAGCGTGCCAGCGGCGATCAGGGCGATCAGGCGGGCTACCTGCGCCGGGGTGATGGGCAGCTCCGCGGCGTCGATGTCGCGCGCATTGGCCTGCTGCGCGAGGTAACCCATCCACCAGTTTCGCGCCTCAGTGACCGGAGCACCCGCGTCGACGCTCGCGCCGACCAGGTCGACCACACCCGCATTGGTCATCTGCGCCATGTCGTCCGCGCTCACCCCGAGCGCCTTTACCAGCCGGCTGCGGCGGGCAGCGGGCAGCTCCGGCAGGGCCAGCCGCAAGCTCTCGACCCACGCGGGTTCCGGAGCGATGGGCACGAGGTCCGGTTCGGGGAAGTAGCGGTAGTCGGTGGCCTCCTCCTTGCTGCGGCCGGGTCGGGTATCGCCTGTCGTCTCGGAGAAGTGCCGGGTCTCCTGCTTGATCCGCTGACCGGCGTCGAGCAGCTCGGCCTGGCGGATCATCTCCGAGCGCACCGCGCGTTCGACGCTGCGTAGCGAGTTGACGTTCTTCGTCTCGGTGCGCGTGCCCCATTCGCTCGAGCCGATGGGGTTGAGCGAGGTGTTCACGTCGCAGCGCAGCGAGCCCTGTTCCATTCGCACATCACTCACGCCGAGCGTGCGCAAGATATCTCGCAGTTGCGTGACGTAGGCCTTGGCCACCTCTGGCGCGAGCGCGCCCGTGCCGGCTACGGGCTTGGTCACGATCTCGACGAGCGGGATACCGGCTCGGTTGTAATCGACGAGGGAATAGTCGGCACCGTGGATGCGCCCGGACGTGCCGACATGCGTGTTCTTGCCGGTGTCCTCCTCGAGGTGCACCCGCTCGATGCCGACGCGCACGATCTGCTCGCCGATGGCCACGTCGAGGTAGCCCTCGATGCACAACGGCTCGTCGTATTGAGACGTTTGGAAGTTCTTCGGCATGTCTGGGTAGAAGTAGTTCTTGCGGGCAAAGCGGCACCATTGCGCGATGGAGCAGCTCAGGGCCAGCCCGATGCGGATCGTCGACTCGATCGCCATTACGTTGGCGACCGGCAGCGCCCCGGGCAGCCCGAGGCAGACCGGGCAGGTGTGGGTATTGGCTTCCGCGCCGAACTCGGTCGCACAACCGCAGAACATCTTCGATTCCGTGCCCAGTTCGACGTGCGTCTCCAGACCGATCACCGGCTCGTAGCGGGTGAGCAGATCGTCGTAGGCGGACGTCATGCCTTGAGCTCCCCGATGGAGGCGAGGACGGGTTCGACGGCTGCCTCGAACGCGGCCCCGACCCGGTAGCAGCGATCATCGGCCAGGGCCGGTGCCATGATTTGCAGACCGACCGGAAGACCCTCCGACAGGCCGCACGGCACCGAGATGGCCGGTGTTCCCGCGAGGGATGCCGGCAGCGTGCAGAGGTCGTTGACGTACATAGCCATCGGGTCGTCCATCCGTTCGCCGATCCCGAAAGCCACGAAGGGCGAGGTCGGCGACACCAGGACGTCGGCCTGCGCGAAGGCGGCCGTGAAGTCGCCGGCGATCAGCGTGCGGACCTTCTGTGCCTGCCCGTAGTACGCGTCGTAGTAGCCCGAGGACAGCGCGTAGGTGCCGATCATGATCCGCCTCTTCACCTCCGGTCCGAAGCCCTCCTCGCGGGTCAAGGACATGACCTCTTCCAGGGAGTGCACGCCGTCGTCACCAACGCGCAGGCCGTAACGGACCGAGTCGAATCGCGCGAGATTCGATGAGCACTCGCTCGGGGCGATCAGGTAGTAGGCGGCGAGCGCGTAGCCGAAGTGCGGGCAGCTCACCTCGACAACCCCGGCCCCCAGCGAACGCAGCGTCTCGACGGCGGCTTCGAAGCTGGCAAGCACCCCGGGCTGGTATCCCTCGCCGCCGAGCTCCCGTACCACGCCGACGCGTACTCCGGCGAGATCGGCGCGGGCGCCATCGCGTGCGGCGGCCACGACCGGCGCCACCGGCTGGGCGATCGAGGTCGAATCGCACGGGTCATGCCCGGCCATCACTTCGTGGAGCAGGGCGGCGTCGAGGACCGTGCGCCCGAACGGGCCAGCCTGGTCAAGTGAGGAGGAGAAGGCGATCAGCCCGTAGCGCGACACGGCGCCATAGGTCGGTTTGTGCCCGACGATGCCGGTCACGGCCGCGGGTTGGCGGATCGAACCTCCGGTGTCGGTTCCGATGGACAGGGCGGCCTCGTATGCCGCGAGCGCAGCCGAGGATCCTCCTGAGGAGCCGCCCGGGATCCGCTGGAGGTCCCACGGGTTGCGGGTCGGACCGTATGCGGAGTTCTCGGTCGAGGAACCCATCGCGAACTCGTCCATGTTGGTCTTGCCCAGCATCACGACGCCGGCATCCTTGATTCGGCGAGCGATCGTCGCGTCATAGGGCGGGCGCCACCCCTGCAGGATCTTCGATCCGGCCGTCGTGGGCAGGCCCTCGGTGACCACGACATCCTTCATTGCCAGCGGAACGCCCGCCAATGGTGACAAGGGCTCGCCGGCCGCGCGCTTGGCGTCGACGGATTCGGCTGCCCGCAGCGCGCCGTCGACGTCTACGTGCAAGAAGGCATGGACTGACCCGTCGACAGCGGAGATCCGGTCGAGGTGGGCCTGGGTAACCTCGGTGGCGGACACATCGCCGGTGCTGACCCGGTGCGCGATCTCGGCCGCGGACAGGCGGATCAGCTCGCTCATTCTTGCTCGCTGAGGATTCGTGGAACGCGGAACTTGCTGTCCTCCACCGCGGGGGCCCCGGCCAGCACAGCATCGCGAGGCAGAGACGGGCGGACCTCGTCCGGGCGGAACACATTCGTCATCGCGACCGCATGCGTCATCGGCGCGATATCAGCTGCGGCGACCTCCCCCACGCGCGCCACGGCGGCGAGGATCACATCCAGTTGCCGCGCGAAGACGCCCAGCTCGGTGTCGGTGACGGCCAGGCGGGCCAGGTGGGCAAGGTGGGCGACGTCGTCACGGCTGATGAGACCGCCGGCGCGGGGAAGTTCGGGAGCGTCAGGCACGACTCGTGAGTCTACGGAAGCCCCGGAATGTGCCGCACCCGAGTTTGAACTAGGCCGCATCCGAGTATGGATTTCGCCGTATCCACGGTGGATCGCCTTCCCGGGCCGGGTAAGGAGGGCCTCCGTAATGCCGGCGACATGCGGGTGGGGCAGGCTGTGCGGCGTGTCCTATCTGCTGCGCCTGGTCCTCCCGGATCGCCCTGGCGCCCTCGGGGCCGTAGCGACGGCCCTCGGTGCGGTCGGTGCCGACATCCTGAGCGTCGACGTGATCGAGCGTTCGCCGGGAAGCGCTACCGATGACATTGTCGTGGAACTGCCCCCAGATCGGCTCGCCGATTCCCTGGTCACGGCCGCGACGACCGTCCACGGCGTGAGTGTGGAGTCGATCCGTCCCTACGCCGGTCACATCGATGCCCATCGCGAGCTGGAGCTGCTGGACAAGCTCGCCACCGGGTTCGAGGCTCCGCTCTTCGCTCTCACCGACGGGGTGACCCGGATTTTTCGTGCCGGCTGGGCCCTTGTCCTCGGCGCCCCCGACGGCGACCACGCGAAGGTGCTCGCCGCTGGCGGAGCAGCCCCTGAGGTGGATACCCTCCAGACCCCGTGGTGGCCGCCGTCGCCCGCGCGGAGCCTGAACTTCGACCGGCCTTGGGCGCCGCCAGACTGGGAGAGAGTGGGCACCGAGTTGGCTGTCGCTCCGCTCGGCGACGGGGCGCTGCTCATCGGCCGCCCAGCCTTGCGATGGCTCCCGTCGGAACTTCTGCGGCTGCAGCACTTCGCCGCGATCGCCGCAATGGTCACCTCAGCCGCCTCCTGAGCTCAGCCACGCCTGCGCAGCCGCGGCTAGGGTGGGCTCTGTGAGCAAATGGACCGCGGCGGACATGGTCGACCAGACCGGCCGCCACGTCATCATCACCGGCGCCAACAGCGGGCTCGGGGCCGCGTGCGCCCGCGAGCTTGCCCGTGCGGGCGCCTCGGTCCTCCTGGCCTGCCGCAACGTGGCCAAGGGTGAATCCGCGGCGGCGCAGATGTCAGGCGACGTCGAAGTGCGCCAATTGGATCTCGCCGATCTGTCCTCAGTGCGCGCGTTCGCCGACGGCGTCGAGACGGTCGACGTGTTGGTCAACAACGCTGGGGTGATGGCCGTACCGCAGGCGAGAACCGCCGATGGCTTCGAGATGCAGATCGGTACCAACCACCTGGGGCATTTCGCGCTCACCGGCTTGCTGCTGCCGAAGCTCACGGACCGGGTGGTCACGCTGTCCAGCGGGGTACACAGGGTGGGGCGCATCGACCTCAACGATTTGAATTGGGAGCGGCGGCGGTACCGCGCCTGGGCAGCCTATGGCCAGTCGAAGCTTGCGAATCTGATGTTCGCCTTCGAGTTGCAGCGTCGCCTTGCCGCGGCCGGATCCGCGGTCCGGTCGCTGGCCGCCCACCCCGGGTACGCGGCGACCGAACTGCAGTCGCACACGGAATCCGTCCTAGATCGGGTTATGGTCATCGGCAACCGCCTCATCGCCCAGCCGGCCGACAGAGGCGCACTGCCGGCTCTCTACGCGGCCGCCGTCGCAGACATCGCGGGCGGATCGTTCGTCGGCCCCGACGGGCTGGGCGAGCTCACGGGCCACCCACGTCTGGTCGGCTCCTCGAAGGCGTCTCGGGACGAGGCAGTCGCGGCGCGGCTATGGACCCTGTCCGAGCGGCTCACCGCAGTGACCTACCTCTGAAGCCGCCGCCTGTCGTGACGCTAGATGCGGCGCCCTAACCGGTGGCATCAGCCGCCGGGTATCCGCGCTACGGCGCGGGCAGCGTCGGGGCCATCCTCGAGCAGTGCCCGGAAGCCCTCCTCGTCGAGAATCGCAACCCCGAACTGCTCGGCCTTGTCCGCCTTCGTACCCGCGTTCTCCCCGACGACGACGAAATCAGTCTTCTTCGATACGGAGCCGGCCGCCTTTCCCCCGCGGGTCAGGATTGCCTCCTTCGCCTCGTCACGGGTGTAGGCGGCCAGTGAACCAGTGACGACGATGGTCAACCCCGCCAGTGTTTTCGGAGTGGACTCGTCGAGCTCGTCCGCCATCCGAACCCCGGCGGCGGTCCACTTCTCGAGAATCGCGACGTGCCAATCGACAGCGAACCATTCGCCGACGGCCTCGGCGATCACGCCCCCGACGCCCTCGACGGCTGCCAGCTCGCCTGCCGATGCCGCTCGGATCGCTGCCACGGAACCAAAATGCGCCGCGAGCGCGCGGGCAGCCGTCGGGCCCACGTGCCGAATCGACAGAGCCACCAGTACGCGCCACAGCGGCTGCGATTTTGCCCGCTGCAGGTTCGCCACCAGCTTCTCACCGTTGGCCGACAGCACACGCCCGCCGCGTACCAGCTCGGGCGGGTCGCCCTTCTTGGCCGCGCGGGTGTAGAACGGCACGGCGGCGAGTCGTTTGGCCCCAGCGGCAAGGTCACCATCACCGACCAGGTCGAACAGGTCGCCCTCGTCGGTGATCGCGCCCGCCGCCAGTAGCGCCACTGCGCCCTCGTAGCCGAGCGCCTCGATATCCAGGGCACCGCGTGAGGCGAGGCTAAACAGTCGCTCGCGCAGCTGCGCCGGGCACGCTCGGCTGTTCGGACAGCGGATGTCCTTGTCGCCGTCGTTCTCGGGCGCAAGTTGGGTGTCACAGGCCGGGCATCTGGTGGGCATGACGAAGGGGCGCTCGGTGCCGTCACGAAGCGCCACCACGGGGCCCACGATTTCGGGTATGACGTCACCGGCTTTGCGCAGCACGACTGTGTCACCGATCAGGACACCCTTTCGCTCGACCTCACTCGCGTTGTGCAAGGTGGCCTGCTCGACCGTGGAGCCGGCGACGCGCACTGGTTCCATCACGCCGTAAGGAGTCACGCGGCCGGTGCGCCCGACGTTGACCAGGATGTCGAGCAGTTTCGTGTTCACCTCTTCCGGTGGGTACTTGTAAGCGATTGCCCACCTGGGCGCCCGGCTCGTCGCCCCGAGTCGCCGCTGCAGGGCCAGATCGTCGATCTTCACGACGACGCCGTCGATTTCGTGCTCGACGACGTCGTGCCGGTGCGTGCCGTAGTGCTCGATATACGCCAGCACTCCGGCCAGGTCGGGTTTGACCTCGGCGCGGGCCGAGGTCGGCAGGCCCCATTCGTTGAGCACCTCGTACCAGCCGGATTGTGTGGCCACCGCCGGTCCGTTCTCGACGCGACCGACGCCGTGAACGACCATAGCCAGCTGCCGGCTGGCGGTGACGCGCGGATCCTTCTGCCGCAGTGAGCCGGCGGCGGTGTTGCGCGGGTTCGCAAACGGTGCCTTGCCGGCGGCAACGAGCGACGCGTTGAGCTCCTCGAAGTGGGCGACCGGAAAGAACACCTCCCCGCGCACCTCGAGCAGGTGCGGAATCCCGGTACCAGCCAGCCGATCCGGGACATTGGTAATGGTCCGGATATTCGGGGTGACGTCCTCACCGGTGCGTCCGTCCCCGCGGGTCGCCCCTCGCACCAGGCGCCCGCCTTCGAAGAGCAGGTTTACTGCGAGGCCGTCGACCTTCAGTTCGCAGAGATAGCCGGGCACGGTGCCGACGTCTCGCTCGACCCGCTCGGCCCACGCGGTGACCTCGGCAGCCGAGAAGGCATTGTCGAGGCTGAGCATTCGTTCCAGATGATCGACGGCCGTGAACTGGGTCGAGTACGTCCCTGCCACTCGCTGCGTAGGCGACGACGGCGTCCGCAACTCCGGATAGTCGTCCTCGAGCTGCTGGAGCCGGCGCATCTGTGCGTCGTATTCCGCATCACTGACCGTCGGTTCGTCGCGCACGTAATAGCGGTAGGCGTGCTCGTCCAGCTCCTGCGCCAGCTTTGCGTGCTCCTCACGCGCCTGCGGGGTAGCCGCCGTCACCTCGGTCACGGGTCAAACCTATAAGTCGGGGGTGACAGCCAGGGCGCAGATATCGCCGGGGTTCGCTCGCCTGCGCGGTTGCAGGTCCGGTTTGCGGGGGCGCCCGGAATCGATCAAACCTATCGAGAAGTTGAGAGTGCTGCGCCCCAAGAAATCCAGGCCTGACAGACTGCGGCCATGCATCACCATCTCAGCTGGCTCGAGGCCAGCGTCATCGGCGCGCTGCAGGGCGTCGCCGAGCTGTTCCCGGTGTCCAGCTTGGGACACAGCGTGTTGCTACCCGCCGTCATCGGCGGCTCCTGGGCGCGCGACCTCAATGTCAGCGCGCCGGAGTCTCCCTACCTCGCCTTCATCGTCGGCCTGCACGTGGCCACGGCGATTGCGCTGCTCATTTACTTCTGGCGTGACTGGGTCCGGATCATCCGCGGACTGGTCACCAGCATCAGCCGCCGCGAGGTGCAGACGTCCGACCAGCGTCTGGCTTGGCTGCTCATCCTGGCCACGATCCCGGTTGGCCTGGTGGGGCTGCTCGCTGAACACTGGTTCCGGACGACCCTCGCCAAACCGAATCCCACCGCGGCGTTCCTGGTGGTCAACGGCTTCATTCTGCTGTTTGCCGAGCGCCTGCGACGGCGTGATCCCAACCTGGACAGCACGTACGTCGACGAGCGGATCACCGGCCCCGAGTCCGACGAGCGCCTCGCCAAGCAGCCCGTCGCCCAGGCGGTACTAATCGGTACCACGCAGATCCTCGCGCTGGCTCCGGGCATCTCGCGCTCGGGCATCGCCATGGTCGGCGGGATGCTGCGGGGTCTCTCGCGCGAGGATGCCGCTCGATTCTCGTTCCTGTTGGCGACACCCGTGATCCTGGCCGCCGGGGCGCTCAAGCTTGGCGACCTGTTCGGACCGCTAGGCAGCGGCATCCGCGGGCAGGTGCTACTGGGATCGCTGCTCTCGGGCATCGGCGCGTACATCTCGGTGCGGTTTCTGACCCGGTACCTCGCGAACCGGTCCTTGCGGCCGTTCGGCGCCTACTGCATCGCCGCTGGCGTGGCCAGCCTGGTCGTCTTCGCCGCTCGCTGAGCTGGGCGGAACGACTCCGGCTCAGGCCTACTCCCTGTCGACGAGCAGTTCGGCGCCGAGTTCGCGCAACGCGGTCAGGACCCGGCGGGCGTAGCCGGGAGAGGCGTTGGCCAAGCCGCAGGACGGCGTCGGCACCACCGAGCTGGCGAGCAGCTCGGGCGCGAATCCCAGCTCGCGCCACAGGCGCCTGATCGCGTCCCGGGCTTCCGTCAGCCGGATCTCGACATCGGTCGAGCCAAGCACGCCGAGCCACAGCGACACCCCCGCATCCACAGCCGCGCCGAGCTCGTCGCGACTGAGGCTTCCGCGGCCCTCGACGCTGGCGCCGGTATGCCGTGGGCGAGCCTCACCACCGAGCTGCGTGAGGTCGACGGAGATCCCGTCGGCACCGGCACGGCGGATCAGGGCGAGTGGTACGTCCGAGGCGCAGGAATGGACTACTCGCCCTCCCGCCGGGGCCACCTCCAGCACCCTGCGCAGACCCTGCTCGACCACCGAGGTCTCGACGGACCTCACCGTCCCGAAGCCGGAGGGGGTGGGGACCTGGCCGCTGAGCACGGCCGCGAGGCCCGGCTCGTCGACCTGCACGACCAGCTGGGCAGCTGGCACTCGCGAGCTGATGTCGGCCAGGTGCAACCGGAGCCCTTCGCTCAGCGACTCGCCCAGATCGCGGGCCGCGCCGTGATCACTGACGACCTTGTGCCCGGACGGCAGTTCGATTCCGCTGGCGAGGGTCCAGGGCCCAACGAGCTGTACCTTGAGCGCGCCTGCATAGCCCGCAGCCGCGAGTTCCAGAGCATCCAGATCCCGAGAAAGGAAATCGCGAGCTCGGCGGTTGTCGCGCCCTGAGCTCGAAGCGAACTGCCACCCGGAGGCGACGATCTCGGTCGGCATATCGACCAGAAGCGCAGCCGTGCGGCCGATCATGTCCGCTCCAGCGCCCCGGTTCGGGAGCTCTGGAAGGAACGGCAGAGCGGGCAATTCCCCGAAGATCAGCCGAACCGTTTCGACCGGATCGACCCCGGGCATCGACCCGATGCCGGTGCCGGCACCGGCCGGCCACCGTGTTGTCATACCGCGACATCGACCCGCTTGCGAGCCCCGGAGATCGTGGCCGACCCGAGCACGACGTCGCCGTCGTACATGACCAAGGCCTGGCCGGGCGCCACTCCGCGTTGGGCGGCGTGCAGTCGGGCAAGGACGGCATCATCACGCACCGAGATCGCAGCTGGGGTAGCCGCCCCGTGGGCACGAAGCTGCACCAAGCACTCGAAGCCATCCCCTGGTGCTGCTCCGGCGGTCCAGACGGTCGATTGCGCCGTTACCTCATCGGCGTCGAGCAACTCGCCCCGGCCCACCAGCACCGTGTTCGACTTCGGCTGGATGGACAGCACGTAACGGGGCTGTCCATCCGGCGCAGGGACGTCGAGGTGCAGCCCGCGGCGCTGCCCGACGGTGAAGCCGAATGATCCGCCGTGCGAGCCGAGGACGTCGCCCGTCTCGGCGTCCACTACGGGCCCGTCCTGCTCGCCGAGAGCCCGAGCGAGATAACCGCGGGTGTCGCCATCGGCGATGAAGCAGATGTCATGCGAGTCCGGCTTGTCGGCGACGGCGAGCCTGCGAGCGGTGGCCTCGGCCCGGACCTGCGCCTTCGTCGAGTCACCGAGCGGGAATATCGCCCGGGCCAGCTGCTGTGAACTCAGGACCGCCAGTACGTAGGACTGGTCCTTGGCCGCGTCTACCGAGCGCATCAGGTGGCCGCCGACCAGCCGAGCGTGGTGCCCGGTCACGACCGCGTCGAAACCGAGCGCGACGGCCCGGTCGAGCACTGCCGAGAACTTGATCTTCTCGTTGCATCGCAGGCAGGGATTGGGGGTACGGCCTGCAGCGTATTCGCTGATGAAATCGTCGATCACGTCGGCGCGGAATCGCTCGGCCAGATCCCAGATGTAGAACGGGATGTCGAGGACGTCCGCGGCGCGGCGGGCGTCGTTGGCGTCCTCCAGGGTGCAGCACCCCCGCGCGCCATGCCGGAGTGTGGCAGGCGCCGCCGACAGGGCCAGGTGCACGCCGGTGACCTCGTGGCCGGCGTCCACGGCACGCGCCGCGGCGACGGCGGAATCGACGCCGCCGCTCATCGCGGCGAGCACCTTGAGTCCGGTCACGACGCGACCGAGGTGATTCCCGCACGACGAGCGCGCTCGACGGCGGGGCCGATCGCCTCGAGCAGGCTCGCTACGTCGCCCTCGGTCGAAGTGTGCCCGAGCGAGAACCGAAGAGAGCCTCGCGCCTGCGCTACCGATGCCCCCATGGCGATGAGAACGTGCGAGGGCTGAGCCACGCCGGCCGAGCAGGCCGAGCCAGTCGAGCACTCGACGCCGCGGGCATCGAGCAACATCAACAGCGAGTCACCTTCACAGTCGGGGAACGACAGGTGGGCGATCCCAGGCAGTCGTTCGCTCGGATGCCCGTTGATGATGACGTCCGGTACCACCGCGCGCACCCCTGCCACGACCTCATCACGCAAAGCGGCAAGGCGTCGGCGCAGTTGGGGCCGGCGCTGCACCGCCACGGCCGTCGCGACGGCCAAGCCGACCGCTCCCGGCACATCCAGCGTTCCGGAGCGCACCTCGCGCTCCTGTCCGCCCCCGTGCGAAAGCGCTACACAGTCGGTATCGCGTCGCAGCAGCAATGCTGCGGCACCGAAGGGTCCCCCGAGCTTGTGCCCGGTCATCGTGAGGGCGTCGGCACCGCTGTCCGCGAAATCGACGTCAATCCCACCCACCGCCTGCACGGCATCGGTGTGCAGCGGCGCGCCGTACTCATGCGCGATCGCGGTCAGTTCGGGGATCGGCTGCACCGTGCCGACCTCGTTGTTGGCCCACATGACGCTGACCAGCGCAACCGAGTCGGGATCAGCGGCCAGCGCGTTCTCCAGCGCACCCGGGCGCACCCGGCCGAACCTGTCGACCGGCAACCACGTGACCTCGGCGCCCTCGTGCGAGACCAGCCACTCGACCGGATCCATGACGGCGTGGTGCTCGACGGAGCTCGCGATGATGCGGCGGCGGCGTGGGTCTGCGTCACGGCGAGCCCAGAAGATGCCCTTGACCGCGAGGTTGTCTGCCTCGGTGCCGCTGGAGGTGAAGACGACCTCCGAGGGGCGCGCGCCGAGCGACTCGGCGAGCTGTTCGCGAGACTCCTCTACCCGGCGGCGGGCGCGACGTCCTGAGCCGTGGACCGAGGAAGGGTTGCCGAGTTCGCCCATCGCCTCGCTCACGGCCGTCACGGCCTCGGGCAGCATGGGTGTCGTAGCGGCATGGTCCAGATACGGCATCGCATCTCCACTTTACGTGGACAGCGCCGCTCCCCGCGCACATGCGACCTCAGCGCCCCCTGGCGGGTCACCGGCGCGTCGCGGAAATACTCGGTCGTGATCCAGCTCCTGGGCTCAGCCCTTGCGCTTGCTGACCTCTTCGGCCAGCTGAGGCGCGATCTGGAACAGGTCCCCCACGACGCCGAAGTCGGCCAGTTCGAAGATCGGCGCCTCGGGATCCTTGTTGATGGCGACGATTGTCTTCGATGTCTGCATTCCGGCTCGGTGCTGGATCGCGCCGGAGATACCGACCGCGATGTAGAGCTGCGGCGACACGGTGACCCCGGTCTGGCCGACCTGCAGCTGGTGACCCACCCAGCCTGCGTCGACCACGGCCCGCGAGGCACCCACAGCGGCACCCAGCGAGTCGGCAAGGCTCTCGATGATGGCGAAGTTGTCCGCATTGCCGATGCCTCGGCCGCCGGAGACGACGACGCTCGCGTCCGACAGCGAGGGCCGCGAGCCCTTCTCCTCGACGACAGTGTCGAGGATCTTGGCGGCCTTGGCGGCCTCGGAGAGCTCGACCGTCACGGTGACCTCTTCAGCCGCCCCGGCAGCGGGCTCGGGAGCCAACGAGTTGGGCCGAATCGTGATCACGGGCAGGCCGGTGTTCACCTTCGACTGGACGGTGATGCCACCGCCGAAGATGCTCTGCGTGGCTGATCCGTCGCCTTCGATGCCGACCGCGTCCGTCAAGACGCCGCCGCCGACCTTCAGCGCCAGGCGGGCCGCGATCTCCTTGTTCTCCGCGCTCGAGGAGACCAGCACCGCAACCGGCGAGGCCTGCGCCACAACCGCGGCAAGTGCCTCAGCCTTCGGCGCTACCGAGTAGCCGGCGATGTCTTCGCTCTCCGCGCTGTAGACCTTCGCCGCACCATATTCGGCGAGTTGATCCTTCACAGCAGCGGCCACACCGGGCACGCCCACCACAACCGCGCTGGGCTCCCCCAGCGCGCGGGCGGCGGTCAGCAGTTCGAAGGTCGATTTCTTCACCGAGTGACCGGTGCCGCTTGACGCGGCGTCGACCAGGACGAGAACCTCTGCCATGGGTTTGCTTCTCCTTGTGTCGTGGAACAAGCTGTGTCGTGGAACAAGCTGTGTCGTGGAACGAGCTGTGTCGTGGATCGAGCTGTAGTCGATCAGGCTCTGCTCAGATCAGCTTCTTCGACGCCAGGTACTCGGCGATCTTCGTGCCGCCGTCACCCTCATCCTTGATTGTCTGTCCGGCAGCGCGGGGTGGTGCGTTCTCGAACGACACGACCTGGGTCGAGGCGTTGGCCAGCCCGGCTTCGCCGGCATCGATTCCGAGCTCGCTGAGCGAGAGGACCTGGACCGGCTTGCTCTTCGAGGCCATGATGCCCTTGAAGGAGGGATAGCGCGGGTCGTTGATCTTTTCGACGACGCTGATCACCGCGGGTGTCGAGCCCTGGACCGACTCGTAGCCGGTGTCGGTGACCCGCTCGATCGTCACGCTTGATCCGTCCACGGTCACCTTGCGGGCCTGCGAGAGCTGGGCCACGCCGAGCACCTCGGCAACCAAGGCCGGAACGACCGACATTCGGGAATCGGTGGCCTCCGAGCCGGCGATGGCCACGTCCCACTCGAGGGTTCCCAGCGCCTTTCCGATGACCTTCGCGGTCTGGATCGCGTCAGAACCGTGCAGGGCCTCGTCGGTGACGTGCACCGCCTTGTCCGCCCCCATGGAAAGCGCCTTGCGAATCGCTTCGGTCGCGCGCTCGGGGCCGACGGTGAGGATGGTCACTTCCCCGCCATGGGCCTCCTTGAGGCGCAGACCTTCCTCGATCGCGAACTCGTCGATGTAGTTGATCACTGGATCGAGCGAGGCACGGTCGACGGTGTTGTCGGCCGGGTTGAGCTTGCGCTCGGCCTCGGTGTCGGGCACTTGCTTGACCAGCACCACGATGTTCATGCCTTCGTTGACCTCTCAGTCGTGGTTCCCCGCGCTTGTCTGCACGCGGGAGGACGAACGACCCGCATCGCGGGCCGCGTCGATGCAACCATCGCCTTGTACTATGTCTATGTTACTAGCGAGTAGCAATATGACGGTTGTCTCGCTTTTCCATAGCATCCCACCCCGTCGACGCGCGCTGGAGGCGGCATGGCGAAGCTCTCGATGCAGAAGCCCTCGATCCATCCGCTCAGGTGGCAGCCGCCGGCGGCACCCCCGCGAGCAAACCAGCGGCAGCACACCCTGACCAGCGCGCTGCGCGTCTTCGCGCTGCCCGGAACCGGGCCCGAGGACGTTGCGATCGATGGCCGCGGACGCATCCTGGCCGGCTTGGCCGACGGCCGCATCGTGCGCTTGGCTCCCGACGGCAGCGGTGCGCAGACTGTCGCCGACACCGGCGGCCGTCCGCTCGGCCTGGAATTCGACCTGGACGGCCAGCTGCTCGTGTGTGACTCACATCGTGGCCTGCTCTGTGTGGACGTCGAGTCGGGCAGCGTTCGCACGCTGGCAGACCGGATCGGCGCGACGCCCATGATCTTCTGCAGCAACGTCGTCGCATCCACTGACGGATCGCTGTGGTTCACCGAGAGCTCCCAGCACGTCGGCGTCGAGTACTACCTCGCCGACATTCTCGAGCACTCGTGCACCGGTCGCCTGTCCCGGCGGCTCCCCAACGGTGAGGTGGAGGTCATCGCCGAGAATCTGAAGTTCGCCAACGGACTCGTTCTCGCGCCGGACGAGTCCTGGCTGGCGGTCGCCGAGACCGGCGGTTACCGCATCACGAAGATCTGGCTGAGCGGCCCGCGGGCCGGTCAGCGCGAGTCGCTCGTCGAAAACCTGCCTGGCTTCCCGGACAACATGTCACGGGGCTCAGACGGCCTCATCTGGGTGGCGCTCGCCACGCCGCGCGACCGGCTGCTGGACCTTCTTCTGCCACGCGCGCCGATCCTGCGCAAATTTGTGTGGGCGTTACCCGATGCCATGCGCCCCCGCGAGAAGAAGACCGTGTGGGTCCAGGCCTACGACGACGCCGGGAACCTGGTGCACGACCTGGAGACCTCGCGCGAACGCTTCTACATGGCGACCGGTGCGGGCGAACATAACGGCGCGGTGTTCATCGGCAGCCTCGCCGGCGCATCGATAGCGCGCATCGACCTGTCCTAAGCCAGCACCGTCTGCGTGGCCCGAACTCTGGACTGCGTGGACATGCTTTGTCCTGCTCTGTCCCAATTGTCTGATGTCTGGTTAACTATCAGACAGCCGCAAGGCGAGCCGGTGGGGGTTCGAAAGGAGGTCCGTACAGCTGCCCACCGCTCCGGTCAATGGCCGGGGCGCTCGTACCCACGGAGGAGACAACGAATGAGGAAACGGATCGAAATACTGATGGTGGCTCTGGCGATGACCGCCGGCCTGGCGCTGCTGGTGGGCCCCTCGGCGCATGCGGCCACCAACTGCGGCACCTACTCGAAGACCTGGTTCCTCTCCGACGGCTCGGTCTCGTTACGGATCATGTCGATCACCACGCACCTCGAGGTGTGCAACAGCGACGGCAGCGTAAGCACGTCAGCGGAGTCCACCGACTACTCATTCACCGGGCCCGGCATCTCGACGGGCTGGGTCGGCAGTTACGGCGGGTCCTACCGGACGAACTTCGACAGCGCATCGGGGGGCTGGTACCGGGCAAACGGGAACCTACGCCAGTGTGCTTCGCACTGGACCGCAGTGCTGTGCGGTTACACCGAAAGCTACTTCGTCAACTCGTCGGTGGTCATGCAGCCGATGGTCGTCGTCAGGGCCGGCCCGGGCCAGCTGAAAATCGGCAGTCGGGTCTTCACTTTCAGCTTCAGTCCGCACTGTGGCAACAGCCACTGCGGAGTCCGTTTCAACACCAGCATCTGATGGAGGTCGCTATGAGCATCGTCAAGCGATTCGCATTCTGGCCGTTGTTCGCGTTCGTGTGCATGGTCGTGGTCAGCTCGGTGTCCAATCCTGATCACGGCTCGGTGACGGGCTCGGTGGTCGGCCTTGTGCTGTCCGTCCCGCTGGCGTTCGTGATTGACCGGGGCCGCCGCCGCAGCTACCGCCTGTAGGTCGCGATCGTTGGCGGCGAGAGATGAATTCTGGGGGGGCCCGGCGAAAGCCGGGCCCCCCAGCTCAGTAACCAGCGACGACCGGGATCACGCGCTCGCCCAAGATCTCGAGCGGGGTGATCTGCTCGACCCCCTTGATCAGGCTGTGCACGTGGGCGATGCCGAGCTCACTCAGCCTCCGGAGCTCGGCCAACAGGTCGTCGACGTGCTCACCACTCGGGCCGGGATCGAGGGGCATCATCACGGTCTTCTCGATGTCGTCGTACGCGCGGCCGACATCATCACAGTGCTGACGCAATACATCCAGTTTGTGCTCCAGTTCAGGTCCAGGAAACAGGTTGCACGCCTGGGCGTACTGAGCCACCAGACGCAGCGTCTTCTTCTCGCCGCCGCCGCCGATCAGGATCGGCGGATGCGGACGCTGCACTGGATGGGGCGAGTTGAGCGTGCGGGCCAAGGTGTAGTGCTTTCCTTGGAACGGAGCCTCCTCGTCGCTGCACATCAGTTGATAGATCTGCAAGGCCTCCTCCAGCCGTTCGAACCGCTCAGCGGTAGGCGGGAACGGCAATCCCAGTCCCTTGGACTCCTCCTCGTTCCAAGCCGCCCCGATGCCGAGCCAGGCCCGCCCGTTGGACAGGACGTCGAGGGTGGTAACGATCTTGGCCAGCAGTCCCGGTTCGCGATAGACGACGGCGGTCACCCACGCCAGCAGTTCGATCCTGGATGTCCGGGCCGCGAGGTAGCCGAGGGTGGTGTAGGCCTCGAGCATCTCGTTCTCGGGCGGCCCGATCACCCCGATCTGCCAGACGTGGTCCATCACGCTGAGGCTGGCGAAGCCCGCATCCTCGGCGGCGGTCGCGATCCGGGTGAGATCCTCGGCCAGGTTCAGCGGGCCATTCGGCCAGGTGAAATCCGCGATGTGAAGTCCGATGTGCATAGCGCTCCTTGACTCGTAACGTTGTCGGTTTCAACGCTAGTCGTTGTGCAGCTAGGCGAGGTCGCGGACAAATTCGCCGAGCTGCGCCAGGTTCCGGCATTCGAGCATGGGCACCACCTGGCCCACCTCGGCCGCGCAGGACTCGCCGGGTCGGCCTTCTTGGGACGTCGCGGGCGAAAGTGGGTCTGCATCGGCACGCCGCCGGAGGACAACGACGCGCGGATGGTGCGACGGAAGTCGAGCTTTCCGCGCCGGCCGTGCCGATGATCCGTCGCCAGCGGTGCGCCGGTGGTCCCGCTTGCGACGATCCCATGCCTCCGGCCGTGACGGGTAACGAGAACAGGTTCTATTCTGGGCTCCCCGATCGAGGAGTACCCACAGTGCGATTCACCTACGCCGAGGCGATGACCGACGCGACCTACTACCTGCCGCTGGCTCGGGCTGCCGAGGCCGCCGGCTACGCCAGCATTACGGTGGCCGACAGCATCGCCTATCCCAAGGACTCCGACAGCACCTACCCCTACACAGCTGACGGCAGCCGGACGTTTCTGGAGGACAAGGACTTCATCGAGACATTCGTCCTGGTGGCGGCAATGGGTGCGGTGACATCGACGCTGCGCTTCACCCCGTTCGTCCTCAAACTTCCTGTTCGCCCGCCGGTGCTGGTGGCCAAGCAGGCCGCTTCGGTCGCCGCCTTGACCAACAATCGGGTTGCGCTGGGCGTGGGCATCAGCCCGTGGCCCGAGGACTTTCAGATGATGGGCGTTCCGTTCGCCAAACGTGGCAAGCGGATGGATGAGTGCATGGACGTCGTGCGTGGTCTGACCGCGGGAGGCTATTTCGAGTTTCACGGGGAGTTCTACGACATTCCTGCCATCAAGATCTCACCCACTCCGAGCGAGCCGATTCCGCTCCTGGTCGGCGGTCACGCCGAGGCGGCGCTGCGCCGCGCCGTCGTGCGGGGGGACGGATGGATGCATGGCGGAGGAGCGACTGACGAACTGGACGTCCTACTTGCCAAGATCGCCGACATCCGCAAGTCCGAAGGCCTGCAGCACAAGCCGTTCGAGATCCACGTGATCTCGCTGGACGCCTACACCGTCGACGGGATCAAGCGGCTGGAGGACCGCGGCGTCACCGATGTGATCGTGGGCTTTCGCATTCCCTACATCGTGGGGCCCGACACCGAACCGCTAGCCGACAAGATCGCCCATCTCAACCGCTACGCCGACAGCATCATCGCGAAGGTGATCTGACCGCGTCGATGACGCGCGCCACTGTCCGCGCCGGTGCGACACTGTTGCTCGCGCTCATGCCACCATCTCCGACACGCGACAGAGGGCTACCAGGTTGGACACAGCTGTTCCAGGAGACACGGGGTCTCTGCCGCTGACCGGCGAGCGAACCGTTCCCGGTGTCCCGCAGGAGAACTACTGGTTTCGTCGCCACGAGGCGGCCTACGCCTTCGCCGGGCCGCTGGTCGCTGGACGCCGCGTGCTTGAAGTCGGCTGCGGCGAGGGCTACGGAACGGCTGCACTGGCCGCCGGCGCGGGCGAGATAATCGGCATCGACTACGACGCGCTGACCGTCTCGCACGCGAGCGTGACATATCCCCAGGCGAGCTTTGTGCGCGCCAACCTCGCCGCACTGCCGATCCGATCAGCATCCGTGGCGGTCGTGGCCTGCTTACAGGTCATCGAGCATGTGTGGAATCACGCCGAGTTCGTTCGGGGATGCCTGCGGGTGTTACGCCCCGGCGGCAGCCTGTACGTGACGACTCCGAACCGGCTGACGTTTTCCCCTGATTCCCATGAACCGATCAATCCGTTCCATATACACGAATTCACCGCCGATGAGCTCCAAGACCTGCTCGCTCGGTGCGGCTTCCGGATCCAGGCTGTGTACGGACTTCATGCCGGAGCCCGGCTTGCCGAACTGGACGCTCGGCACGGGGGCTCGTTCGTCGACGCACAGCTGAGGTGCACCCCGCAGCGGTGGCCTGAGCAGCTTCGCTCAGATGTCGCCTCGGTCATCACCGACGACTTCGCCATCCTGGCTGCGAACATGCACGACGTGGACGAGTCGCTCGATCTCATCGTCATCGCTGAGAGTCCGGCGTAGGGGTCGCGCTGGATCCTCGCTGGCCATCCACAACGCCGACACGCCCAGGCCTGCACCGAGAGCCAGGGCGATGACGGCGAGCAGCAGGGACCAGCCCGCGATGTCCGCGGGAGTGTTGTCGGCGTCGTCGATGTACATCGCGCCCCAACCGGAGCAATCGACTCGGATGTCGCCGGTCACCGGGGCGACGAACGTCGCGACGACGTTGACCGCCTTTGTGTCAGTTCCACTGGCGGTGGCCGCCAGCACCTGGCTGGGTGAGCCTGGCAACGACCATTCGCACTGGGTAGTTGCGACATTTGCGCTATTGCGCTTCAGCGTCGCGACCCCGCCGGGAACGGCCAGCTCGTAGGTCTTGCCAGCGCTCACGTGGGAACTGGGCGGCGGCATGGCGCCCGCGGAGAATGACTGGTGTTCGGTCCCGCTGAGGACCCGGTACACGGCGGCCAGACCGAGCCCCGCCACCAGCAGGATCGTGGCCACGATGGCGCGCCTGGCGATGGGATTGGCCGCCGGTGACATGCCGCAGACATTAGTCTCCCGGGGTGCGCGTGCTGATGTTGTCGTGGGAATACCCGCCCCTCGTCGTGGGCGGTCTGGGCCGGCACGTCGATGCCCTGGCGCGGGAACTTGCTGCGGCCGGGCATGACGTCGTCGTCCTCACGCGCGGCGAGGCCTCCTCGGTCGTGGAGGAGGTCCGCGACGGCGTGCGGGTACGGCGTTCGGCGGTGGACCCGATCGCCGTGGACTTCACAACCGAGTCGCTGCTGGCATGGAGCCAGGTCTGCGAGCACGGCCTGCTGCGCGCCGCATTGCCTCTGGTACGGCGGTGGCGCCCGGATGTGGTCCACGCGCACGACTGGCTGGTCGCCCAGAGCGGCGTGACGCTTGCGCAGGTGAGCGGCGCAGCGCTGGTCGTGACGATGCACGCGACCGAGGCCGGGCGGCACCAGGGGTGGCTGCCCGAACCGCTGAACCTCGCGATCCACTCGGTTGAGCGCTGGATGGCGCACCAGGCCGCGGCGGTGATCACGTGCTCGACGGCTATGCGTGCGGAGGTAGGGCGGCAGCTCGAGATCCGCACCGAGGCGATAGCGGTCGTCCCCAATGGCATCGACCCGGCTCGCTGGCGCGTCACCGGCGGCGCTCAGCGTGCGGCGCGCGCACATCACGCCGGCGGCGGTCCGCTGCTGGTCTTCGCCGGCCGGCTCGTGCACGAGAAGGGCGTCCAGACGCTGCTCGACGCGCTGCCCGCGCTCCGCCGCCGGCATCCGGGCCTTCGCCTGGTCATCGCGGGCACCGGAATCTATGCCGACCAGTTGCGGGCACGCGCGCGGGCTCGCCGGGTGTCCAGCAGTGTCCAGTGGCCCGGCTTCGTTGCAGAGGATGATCTTGCGCGGTTGTTCAGCGCCGCCGACGCGGCGGTGGTGCCGTCGTTGTACGAGCCGTTCGGGATAGTCGCGCTCGAGGCGGCGGCCACCGGAACGGCACTGATCGTCTCCGAAACCGGTGGCTTGCAGGATCTCGTCGATGCACGCGCGGTGGCAGCGTCCTTCCCGCCACGCGACGTCCGGGCCTTGACCGAAGCGGTGGACGCCACGCTCGCCGACCCGGCCTCGGCCCGTCGAGCGGCGGCACGCGCGAGCCGCTTGATCCGCCGGGACTACACCTGGGCGGCAGTGGCCGCCAGGACCGCCGAGGTGTACGGCGAGGCCGCGGGGCCGCGCGCGGGGGAGTAGGTATCACGCGGAGACAGACCTACCGGCCACCGCCCGTGTTGCCAGAGCACCGCGGCATCGACCGGAAGGTCGATCTCACGTGAGCGCGCGGCGGTCCTTGATCACCCGCGCCGGCGCGCCGACTACGACGGCGTAGGCAGGCACGTCCCGGGTAACGACCGCGTTCGCCCCGACAACAGCGCCCTCGCCGATCAAGACGCCCCGGGTGACAGTCACCTTCGTCCCCAGCCAGACGTCACGCTCGATGCGAACCCGCGACTTGGAGATGCCTTGATCCTTGATCGGGATCGCCAGGTCAGCGAACTTGTGGTCGAAGTCCGAGATGTATACGGCATCGGCAATCAAGGCGGACTCGCCGATCTCGACATCGAGATAACAGTTGATCGACACGTCGCGCGCCAGCACGCTCTTATCCCCCAGGCTCAAGGTGCCCTCGTGGCATCGCAGGGCGGTGTCGACCCCGAGGTGGGTCCAACGACCGAGAATCAGCCGCCCGTAACCCTTGCGGGCATACACCTCGACGCCGCGGTCCATGAAGATGAACCCGCGCGTGATGATGTGGCGATTGCCCAGCTTGAAGCGGAAGAACCGCCAGTAACGAATCAGGTACCACGGTGTGTACGCCCGGTTGCGCAGGACCCATCGAAGCGACTTGACCGTCAGGAACCGGGCGCTGCGCAGTGGCTCGCGCTCAGGGCGCTTCAGCATCGGCACCGTCCTGACTGAGCGCGCGGGAAGGCTTGAGGGCGCGGGAAGGCTCGAGGGCGCGAGCAAGCTCGGCTACCGTTGCACAGTTCTCGACTGGTCGCGCGGCTTGCAGTTCCCCCGGGTTCGCGTATCCCCACGCGACCCCGATCGCATCGATTCCGTGGGCGCGCGCGCCCTCGATGTCGTGCGAACGGTCTCCCACCATCAATACTGTCGAGGGATCGGGACGGCCCAGGCGCGAGAGAACCTTGCCGATGACGAGGGCCTTCGAGCCGAGCGAGCCGTCCAGCTCGTCGCCGCCAACCGTCTCGAAGCACGGCGCCAGACCGAGATGCTCGACGATTGGCACGGCGTAGTGCTCGGGCTTGCTGGTGGCCACTGCCAGGCGAAGGCCGCGGGCGAACAGTTCGGCGATCAGATCGCTGATACCGGGGTATGCGACGGTGTTGTACATCTCGCCGCCCTGGTAGCGCTCCCGGTAAGCGGTGATGACCTCGAGCGTGGCGGCCTGGCCTATCAGCGGCGGCAGCGAGACGTAGAACGGCGGACCGAGCAGCGACCGTTCGGTCTCGGCGTCGAGCCGAGCGATGCCGTTGACGTCGAACGCATGGCGCAGCGAGGCGAGGATGCCGGGCGCTGAGTCGGACAAGGTGCCGTCGAGGTCGAACAGGACGAACGTCGCGTGTGGCATCGCTACGGCTTCAGGCCGGTGAGCTCAGCGTTGTAGAACAGTCCCCTCGGCACGACGCGCTCGAGCACCCGGTCGAGCGTGGACAGGTGCTGCCAGGATTTCATCGCGAAGTTCGCCCAGCGCAGTCCGAGCTTGCCTTTCGGCACTGCGCACTCGAAGGTGCGTACGGGCCACCCGAACCATGCGGCGGTCAGCTCCGCGGTCCGCACACGCACGTCAACGGCTCCGGCGCGGCGAGCCGTCGCCTCCAGCTCGGCGGGTACGAAGGTGTGGATGTCGACGACTGCCTCCAGCGCGGCCGCACGCGAGGAGTCGTCGAGCTCGGCCTGCGGGCGCCGCCAGGCCGAGAGCCGCTCGAGCCGGGTGATCCGGATGGTCGCCCACCAGGTGAGCCGGGACAGGCGTCGCGCGATGAGGTCGCCATGGCGAGTCGGCTCCCCGGCGAACACGAAGCGACCGCCTGGCTTGAGGACACGCAGGACCTCCCGCAAACAGAGCTCGACGTCCGGGATGTGATGGAGCACCGCGTGGCCCACGACAAGATCGAAGGCGTTGTCCTCGTACGGCAGACGCTCGGCGTCGGCGACACGCCCGCTCACGTGGAAGCCCAGTGCCCGAGCATTGCGCTCGGCCACCTCGACCATCCCGGGGCTCAGATCCGTGACGTGACCTTCGGCGAGGATGCCGGCGAGTTTCAGGTTGAGCGTGAAGAAACCGGTACCGCATCCGAGTTCGAGTGACTTCGGATAGGGCCAGCCGCGATCGCCGGCAATGTGCTGGAAGCGGTCGCGGGCGTAATCGATGCAGCGCTCATCGAAGGATATCGACCACTTCTCGTCGTAGGTTCCGGCTTCCCAGTCGTGGTAGAGAACGTTCGCCAGCTTGGGGTCGTGCCAGGCCGCGGCGACTTGCTCGGCGGAGGCGCGCGGATTCGGCGCGGCGGTCATCGAGTGACACCGGTGAAGACGGCTTTGCCGGGACCATTCTCGATGAACGACGTCATACCAATGGTGCGGTCCTCGGTCGCGAACAACGACGCGAACAGGTGCGACTCCAGGCGCAAACCGCTGTCCAGATCGCCGTCGAGGCCGCCGTCGATTGCTGCCTTCGCCGCTGCGAACGCCAACGCCGGGCCGGCGGCGAATTTCGCTGCCATCGCCAGCGCCGTGGAGTAGACCTGCGACGACGGGACAACGACATCGACGAGCCCGATGCTCAGTGCCTCCTCGGCGTCGACGAATCGGCCTGTGAAGATCAGGTCCTTGGCGTTGCCCACCCCGACCAGCCTCGGAAGTCGCTGCGTCCCGCCGGCCCCCGGGATGATTCCCAGCAAGATCTCCGGTTGGCCCCACTTGGCGCCCTCGGCACTGACCCGGAAGTCCGCGGTGAGCGCCAGCTCGCATCCGCCGCCGAGCGCGTAGCCGGTGACGGCAGCGATCACCGGCTTCGGGATCTGTGCGAGCGCCGTCAGCGCCGAGGACAACCGGTGGGCATCGCGCATCATGTGCGCGTGTCCCTGCCCGGCGAACTCCTTGACGTCGGCACCAGCCGCGAAGACCTTCTCACCGCCGTAGATCACGACGGCGCGCACCGCGTCGTCGCACGCAACCTCGGCCGCGGCGGCGCGGAGCTCCTCCTGGACCTGGCTGTTGAGGGCGTTCATCGGCGGACGCTGCAACCGAATTGTCGCGACCCCGGCCGGGGCGCCCTCGGAACCGTCGCCGATCTCAACCTGTACCAGCTCACCCATCGCTGCCCCTTCGTTGCAACCGTGAACGCCCCAGCAGCCTAAGGCTTGGGTGTGCAGGGCCTGTCAGCCCAGGTCGGGGCGGCACGCTCAATGGGCTCGTGCGTACCAGCGTCCGTCACGACGCTCAACTTGCAGAGCCAGGTCGAAGGCGGCCGAGAGGTGCTCGGCAGTGAGCACGTCGTGGGCCAGACCTGACCTCACGATGCCCCCATCCTTCATGAGCATGACGTGGCTGATTCCAGGGGGCAGCTCCTCCACATGATGCGTCACGAGCACCGAGGCGGGCGCTTGCGGGTCAGCGGCGAGGCGGGTCAGCCGGCGCAGCAGGTCCTCGCGACCTCCGAGATCCATGCCGGCGGCCGGCTCATCGAGAAGCAACAGCTCAGGGTCGGTCATCAGTGCCCGGGCGATCTGCACCCGTTGCCGTTCCCCTTGACTCAGGGTGCCGTACGTGCGTTCGGCCAGCGCCCCGACGCCCAGCCGATCGAGCAGCCTGACGGCGCGGCGCACGTCGAGGCGGCCGTAGGCTTCGCGCCACCTGCCGAGTACGGAGTATCCCGCGCTGACGACGACGTCCAGGACCTGTTCGCCGTTCGGAATCCGCTGGGCGATCGAGGAGCTCGTTAGGCCGATGCGCGGGCGCAGTTCGAACACGTCGACCCCACCGAGCCGCTCGCCGAACACGTAGGCCTCGCCCGTCGTGGGGTGCATGATGGCAGCTGCGATCTGCAGCAGGGTCGTCTTGCCGGCACCGTTCGGCCCCAGGATCGCCCAGCGCTCGTCCTCTTCGACGGTCCAGTTGATGCGATCGAGCAGGAGCTTGTGGCCGCGCCGGACCGACACGTCGACGAACTGGAGCACCGCGTCGGGGTTGATCTCGGCCACGCGGTCAATCAAAGCGCACCGGCCAGCCGGGAGGCAGTACGCCTCGCGGCTGGCCGGTGAATCAATGGGCCCGGGCCGGTCTCAGTCCGCGGGGCCCGCGATCAGCGTGACCGTTGCCACGTGGGTCGCCCCGGCCGAATCGGTCCAGCCGACGGACACCTGTTGTCCGGGCTCGACCGTGGACAGTGCTGACTTGAGATCGGTGGCGGAGCCGACGGCGCTGCCGTTGACCGAGGTAATCACATCGCCGGCGACGATGCCGGCCTTTGCCGCTGGCCCGGATGCGACGACGCCGGCGATCAGTGCTTCACCGGAAGCCGTAGCCGAGACCGAGACGCCGAGGAAGCCCGGGTAGCCGAGGTGAATCGCGGTCGTCTCCGGACCCGATTCGATCTGAGCGGCGAGGTTCAAGGCGGTGTTGATCGGGATCGCGTAGCCCGCGGTGGTGGAGCGCCCGTTCGTGGCCGCGGCAGTATCGATACCGATGATCTGGTTGGCGGCGTTGTACAGCGGTCCACCGGAATCACCTGCGGCGATCGGTGCATTCGTCTCGATCATGCCGCTGAGTTGCTCGGCGTTCTGCCCCGAGGTATCCGAGGCGGTGAGCTGCTGGTTGATCGCGAGGACCTGCCCTGTCGCGGCGCTCGGAGAGCCACCGACGCCGCCGGCGTTGCCGACACCGGTCACGGCCGCACCCACCTGCACGGTGGAGGAATTGCCCGTGTTAGCGGTTTGCAGGCCGGAGGCGTGGACGAGCTGGATGACCGCGACATCGGCAGAGGGGTCAGTACCCACGACCGAGGCCGAGTAGGTCGCACCGGTCGAGACGACCGTGACCGAGATCTGGGTCGCGCCGTCGATCACGTGATTGTTGGTGAGGATCTCACCGGTCGAGCTCAAAAGGATGCCGGTGCCTGCGGCCTTGGCCTGCTGGTAGCCCAGCACGGTGTTGATATCGACCACCCCGATGGACTGTTTGGCCGTCGCGGTCGTCGTGCTCGTCGTACCCGAACCCGCGGAACCCGCCGAACCGGAAGAGCCGCTGCTGCTACCTCCGGAACCGGGTCCAGACCCGGGGTTGAGGCCTTGGCTGTCGATCGATGGGACGGAAGCCGCGGATCCGCTGCCGCTGACCGTGTCGCTTCGCCCCGCCGCGAATGCCACGCCCGCGACCGCTGCCAGGGCGGTAACCGTCGCCACTGACATCGCGACAGTGCGCCGTCGCCTGCTGCGCTTCGGTGAGGCCGGTGGGGGCGGCGCCGGAGCGGCAGCGTGCTGCTCGAGGTAAGGGTTCGCCGAGGGCGGATAGGGATCTGAGGGCCCGTAGGGATTCGGCGGCGGCGCGTAGCCACCCGCCGCAGGCGCGTACGGGTTCGGCGGCGGAGCGTAGGGGTTCGGCGGCGGCGCATAGCCACCTGCCGCAGGCGCGTCGTGACTATCGGAGGACGGCGCGTCTGGTGAATAGGGGGCAGCCGGCGAAGGGGGGGCGGACTGCGGGTCAGGAATGGGCTGCGGCGCCTGGGGTTCCATGGTAAATCTCCTCTGTCAACCGTGACGTGTTTCCCGGTCGATGTCCAGGGAATGCCACCGAACCTACGAACACCTGAGATAAGTCCATGTGCTCGCTGAGAATTCCGCGGCCCGCCCGTCAGCGGAGTGGGTTGACTAGAGTGCGGCGAGTGCTGCCGGAAAAGCTGAGCGCTGCCGAGGTCGCCCGCCTGGACCGCGCCTGGCCGGGCAGCCCGTTTCCGCTCGGAGCTCATTGGGATGGTGAAGGAGCGAACTTTGCCATCTGGTCGAGCACGGCGACGTCCGTCACCGTCTGCCTGTTCGACGAGGCCGGCGAGGAATCGCGGATCCCCCTCGACGATACGACCTACCACGTGTGGCATGGCTACTTGCCGGGAATCGGTCCCGGTCAACGCTACGGATTCCGGATGGACGGCCCGTTCGATCCGAACGCGGGCCTGTTCCACAACTCGGCGCACCTGCTCGTAGACCCCTACGCACGGGCACTCGAGGGTGACTTCCTCGACAATCCCGCGGTGTACGCGGGTTCGGCTATCGACTCGGCACCCTACGTGCCGCGGTCGGTCGTTCTTCATGATGCCTTTCCGTGGGGCGATGATCACCGCCCAGCCATCGCGTGGGACGCGACCGTGATCTACGAACTGCATCTGCGCGGGTTCACGAAGCAGCACCCGGACATTCCCGAGGAGCTGCGCGGGACATACGCCGGGCTCGCACATCCCGCCGCGATCGAGTACCTGCGTTCCCTCGGCGTGACCGCCGTTGAACTGCTGCCGATCCACCACTTCGTCACCGAGCCGGACCTCCAGCGCCGGCACATGCCCAACTACTGGGGCTACAACTCCATCGGGTTCTTCGCTCCCCACGAGGCCTACGCCTCACGCAAGGGCAACCAGGTGCGCGAGTTCAAGGCCATGGTGCGGGCCCTGCATGCAGCCGGGATCGAGGTGATCCTCGATGTGGTCTACAACCACACCGCTGAAGCGGGACCGACCGGCCCGGTGCTCTCGTTTCGCGGCATCGACAACGGCTCCTACTACCGCCTGGACGAATCGGACCCCTCGAAATACGTCGACTACACCGGATGCGGCAACACGTTTGACCCCCGGCGGCCGTTCCCGCTACAGCTGATCACCGACTCGTTGCGGTACTGGATCACAGAGATGCACGTCGACGGTTTCCGCTTCGACCTCGCATCGGCCTTGGCCAGGTCGCTGCACGACGTGGACAAACTCTCCTCGTTCTTCGACACGATCCACCAGGATCCGGTCATTTCGCAGGTGAAGCTCATCGCCGAACCGTGGGATGTGGGCGCGGGCGGATACCAGGTGGGCGAGTTCCCGCCGCTGTGGACGGAATGGAACGGCAAGTACCGCGACACCGTCCGTTCCTTCTGGGCCTTCGGCGCCGACGGCGTGCGTGATCTCGCCTTCCGGCTGTCCGGATCCTCGGATCTCTATGGCGACGACGGCCGGCTGCCGCTTGCCTCGATCAACTTCGTCACAGCGCACGACGGCTTTACCCTGCGCGACCTGGTCTCCTACGAGCGCAAGCACAACGAGTCCAACGGTGAGAACAACCGGGACGGGACGGACGACAACCGTTCCTACAACTGCGGCACTGAGGGGGACCCCGCATCCCCGGAAGTCCTCGAGTTGCGACTGAGGCAGGCCCGCAACGTGCTGAGCACTTTGTTGCTCTCGACGGGGGCGCCGATGATGGTCGCCGGGGATGAACGGTGGCGGACCCAACTTGGCAACAACAACGCCTATTGCCAGGACAACCCGGTCTCTTGGCTGGACTGGGACGACAGCGCGGAGTCCGATGACCTGCTCACACTCGCTCGGAGGCTCCTCGCGCTGCGACGCGCGCATCCGGTGTTGCGCCAGCGCGCCTTCTTCGAAGGCCGGCCGGTGGCCGGTGGCGACGGCTGCAAGGACCTCGCGTGGTTCCACCCGGCCGGAGGTGAGCTCTCTTCGCAGGACTGGTTCGACACTGGCTTGCGCTCCATCGGCATGTACCTCGACGGACGGGGCCTGCGCCATCGGGGTGCCCGCGGTGAGGTGATTGTCGACGACTCGTTCCTGTTGCTGTTGCACGCCGGTGACCAGGCCGGACAGTTCCGGTTGCCGGGAAGGCCGTGGGCCTCCCGGTACCAGGTGGTCATCGACACGACGTACCCGGGCGGGGCGCCGGGGCCCCGCCGCC
>JALYIL010000201.1 GCA_030775825.1 Actinomycetota bacterium | reverse complement strand
GCCTTCGGCACGCCCTCAGCAGCCAGCCTCCTGATCAGCGCCCAGTCCTCCAAAGTGATCACTCCTCAATCGTCGAGTGCTCACTTTTCACCGCCGAAACTGTTCAGTTTTCGAGCGCCGTCGACACGATCAGCAACTATTCGTCAGGTTGACCCGCTCGGTCGGTGCTCACGGGATCGCTGCCAGCTGGGCGGGCCACCGCCGGTGATGGCGGAATGATGGGGTCGTGGCCGAAGAGCAGCTGCTGACCTGGTGCGTCGTCGCGAACGTCGTTGGCGATGGCGGGAGTGGTGGAACAAGGCACTTCTCGCCCGGGACCAAGGTGTGGGTCCTTCCCCCGCAGTGGGGTGACGGTGGTGAGGACGTGTTCGTCGCAGGCCATCACCGTGGCCAACGGGGTGGCCTTGTTCGGATGGTCCTTCCGCGGCGGCACCTCGTGGCGTTCCGCGTCAAGCCTGTCTATAGCTTTAGCGTCATGGCGCAACTGGAGCGTCCGTGGCGCGACGACCAGTCTCGTGCGCGTATGTGGTCCTCGAAGGATGAGGCCGAGCAAGTCGTCGCGATCTGGTCAGCCGGACCCGAGGGGTATCAGTAACCGAGCTCGGGTGTCGGTGGCTTTGCGTCAATCTCGCTCGGTTCGATCGCGCCGGTCTTCCTCGACCCAGTAGAGCTGTTTGTGGCCGCGAGCGTCGAACTCGGCCGCCGCGGCGTCCGCCTCTTCTCGCGTCAGGTATCGACTGACGACGAAGCGGTTGCCGTTGTCATCCTGGCGCTTGAGAACCCATGGGCGGTCCGCGATCCAACGGTCCCATGCGACGTGCATCCGTTTGATGCCGGCGAAATGTTCTGCGATCTGAGCCCGGACAGCAGCATCGATCTCCTCGTAAGTGCGAGCGGATCGGGAGTGGTGAAGGACGGCGTAGAGGATCTCGTCGACGTCCTCGGGGTTCAACCCGAGGCGAAACTCCGAGACGAACGGGAAGAACGCGTACTGGGCGCGCTCCCACTCCTCCTGGGCGACGACATGCGTCTCGCTGTCCGCAACGTTGTTCGCCATAGCGTCGGTGGAGGCGGCATCCCGCCGGACGTAGGGGAGTGGTATTCGGTGGGCGGCGAGAGCCTGCTCGTAATGGTGTTGGATGCTGGCCAACTGCTCGCTCAGATGCGCCGCAAGTTCCGCGACGTCTGGTGCACCGCGCTGCGCGCTCACTGCCAACTGACTGGCATCGGCGACGATCGTCGATAGCGAGTCGCCCTGAAACACCACGCCCGGGAACTTGCGCTGGGGTAACCGGATCACGGCGAAGTTGCTCTGATCGGTGAGCGATTCGACTTCGACGCGCGGCAATTCTGTGTCCGGCAGTGGTTGGTCGGAGCGCGGAATCATCAGTAGTGCCGTTGAGGCGCTGGTCTGTGGGTTCGCACGCATCACACCGATATCGCTGGCGTGCACTTCGGCGAGCCCTTCCTTCGTCGGGATTAGGAAATGCTTCGGCGCGGTGGCGGCTGCCGAGCTGTCGCATTCACCAGCCCAGCGCAGCTGGTCGAGCCCGAGGCTGTAGAGGGGGTGAGAGTGAAGGCCCTCATCGTTCGGCTGGCCGAATGACCCGCTGGTCACACCGGTCCAATAGATCACCACCGCGCGCTGGTCAGGATCGTCCGGATGTGCTCGCATGACCAGGGCGGCGAGACCAGAGTCGTGGGCGGCGAACTCCGCGCTTGGCGCGTTGGGTTCCCATCGGACGTCGTCAAGGATCGGACGGACTCGAGCACCACGGGTCACGGCTGTCCCTTCATGATGCGGATCGCCGCGTAGCGGCTCATTGGCTGCGCAGCAAGTTCAGCATGCCGCTGGGTGACTTGGTGGCTGTAGCCGAGCTGGGTGGCGACGATTGGCGCGGGCACGCGGCGGACGAGGTCGCGGAGGGTGGCATTGCGGGTGCCGAGCAGGTCGATACCGAGGTCGCGGAGCCGGTCCATGATTGAGTTCGGGTGAAGGTGCTGACCGGCGCGCGTGCTTGGAAATAGCCACGGGCTGCCGTTGGTGTTGGCCGTTCGCAGGTTCGGTCGGGCCGCCAGATGTTCGCGTAGTAACTGCGCGAATGGCTCCGGGATGGCAGCGGGCTCCTTGCCGAGCAGGATGCGGAGCTCGATCGGTGCGACCTGGACTTGATCAGTTCGTAGTGCTGCGACTTTGACGAGCGGCTGTGCGTAGAGCAGCAGGAGCGCCGCTGCGACGCGGTAGGGGACTGTGCCCAGGTCGCCGACGAGGCAGCGCCCGAGCCAGTCGAGGCGCTCATCTTGCGTGATCATCCGCGCGGAACGTGCCTGTCGGAAGCCGATTGTCAGCGGCGGTGAGACTCGCTGCTTGCTGCTCCAGACGGTGAAGGTGCGGATCAGGTGTCGGGTGGTCGTTCCACCGGCCAGGTACTCGTCGACGTCGGCCTGAGTGCAGTTGCCGATGCTCTTGTCGCGACCGGCGAGCCATTCCAGAAACCTGCCGACTTCGGTGATCTCCTGTTTGGACGTGTGGACGGCTCCGCGCAGCTCTTGGCCGAGGCGCCGACGGATGCGGCGTAGGTGGTGCCACCTCGCGAACTGCTCGAGGGGCCGCCGGACGGTGGGATCATCGATCGAGTCGAGTCGTTGCTGGAGCCACCGCTCGAAGCTAGCAAGATCGGGATCGCGGCGGGGGAGTAGCCCGTGGTGGACGAGCAGTTCGCGAATGTGTTCGCGCGCAGGGCTTGGAGCAGCGTCATCGAACCCGTCATGAGTGAGGAGGATTGTGCCGTCGCCTATGCCGCGCAGGAGCTGGTCGACCTTCGGGTTGCGTTTCCAGGTGTGGATGCTCTCGGGTCGATCGACGTTGGCGAGCACGTCGACGAGGCGCACGAGCTCGGACCTCGGTGCGGGGGGCAGTAGCAGCGCGTTGAGGTCGTCGCGGAGCGTGCAGCGAGTGCAGAGGCCTCGGCGGTGGTGTTCGCCCTCGGCGCCGCAGCGGTGGCAATCGAGATCGGTGACAATGCCGGCGCAGGTCCGGCAGAGCTGCCGGTCGCCGTCTCGACCGGGCAGCAGCCGGTGTTGGCCGCATTGATCGCAGTTGCCGCGGGTGCGGGTGGCTTCGTGGAAACAGATGCCGCAGATGTCGCCGTCGGGCCAGCGGATGCGGATCTTGCCGGTGCTTCGCCTGCATCGGTCGCAGGTGTGGTTGCCGGTTGTTCGTGGACGACCGCGTGGGCGGCGTTCGATGGCGGTGTCAGTCATCGCGGACGATCCGTGCACGGACTGGCTTGATCGCGTCGCTCATGTTGACGATGTTGCCGGCCGATGCGGCTTTGCGTGGCTTCTTCGCGTCGGCGGCGGTGAAGGTGAGTAGGTCTTCCGGTCCGCAGTTGAAGATGTCGGTGAGTGCGGCCATCAGCATCAGTGAGACGCGTTCGGGGCGTTGGGTGACGATCCGGTAGATCTGCGAGGGGGACAGGTCGATGCCGCGTTCTCGCAGCAGGGGAGCCAGATCGGTGCTGTTGTGCATGCCGTGGCGGGCCATCATCTCGGCCAGGCGCCACTGGTAGTCGACGTCGCGTTTCATCAGCTGCTCCGGGGTCGGGTGAGGGCGTCGTGGATGGTGGTGTCGAGTGCGTTGCGCAGCATGGTGCGCCGGTAGTCGTCGCTGACGAACTCGTAGATCGCGGTTGTCGAGGCATGCTCGTGGCCGAGCTGCTTCTGCACGAACAGCGAGTCGAAGCCGGCCTCGATGAGGTGCGTGGCGTAGGAGCGGCGAAACGAATGCATGTCAAGCGCCTGGTCGAGGCCGAGTTGCTGACGGTAGCGCCGGAAACGACCGCCGAGCGCGACCTCGGAGACCAGTCCGCCGCGCTCGTTCGGGAACAGGTCGAGTCCCTCACCGGTGAATCGGGGCAGGCCCTGCTCGACCCAGTGCGCGATCACCTCGGCCGACCAGTCGAAGACGGTCAGCACGGTGCGCCGCTTGGGTGCCGATCCCTTGTGTGCCTTGCCGTAGCGTATCCACCGCGCCGTAGCGGCCGAACTCGCGGGCGTGCGGGTTGCGCTCGAAGTCGAACGTGCGCAGGCGACGGACCTCGTTGCGGCGCAGCCCGAAGGCGTAGGCGGTCTTGAACAGCGTCGCGTCACGCAGCGCCGGCAGCCAACCCTTGCGACCGAGCCCGCGTACCCGGTCGACCTCCGCGTCGGCGTGGTCGAAGAACGCCGCAGCTCCTCGTGAGTGAACGCCCGCTTGGCCGGGTCCTGCTCGTTCTCCTGCGAATGGCAGGCGGTGTTCCACTCAAAGCAGACCTGGACGGGGTGGGTGCCGAACAGCTCCTCGCATCGCTCACCCCAGCCATAGACCGGATCGACGAGGTAGGCGCAAAACAACTGCAGCGCATTCTGGTAACCGCGCACGGTGTTCTGCCGCCGATGCTCCTCACTGCGCAGATCGCCGAAGTACTCATCGACATGCGCGTGCGTCCAGTGCCACGGCATCTCGTTGGTGAAGTCGAGGAAGCGGCGCACGACCCGCTCACGGCCGTCGATCGTGTCCAGGCCGAGATTGCGCGACAGCTGCTGCCGTCGCCAACCCGTCAGCATGTCCTCGAGCACCTGGTCGGCCGCGTTCAGATACCGGACGCCGCCCAGCGGCGTCACTCGACCGAGGTCGTCCACCGCCACGAATCAGCCCTCCAAACTGCGCATGTGCCCAATGACCGAATCATGCATCCGATGCATGATCAGCACAACAACCCAGCAAACGTCGGCGCGTCGTCACCCTGTCCGACGAACCGTCGCGCAGCGACGCGTCCGTCCGACGTCAGAGATTGAGCCGATGTCCGTGCCGTACACGCCAGCGAGCACGGGGCTGTAGCCACATCGATTCGGCAGGTACGGGGCTGGCGCGAGGCGAGGGGTCATCGTGCATCGGTTGCAATAATTGCTGTTTTGATTGACATAATGTGCATTATCGGCGTCCACGAAGGCCCGAAACTAGGCCTGAAGCGAAGTCGGTGACATAACGTTGTGGCGTGTGTGTCACTCGATGCGCCTCCTCGCTGTCGCCACTGTCGGCGGCGACTCGGCCGGTCGCCGACCGCCCCGGCTCGGTCTGGTGCTGGTTTAGGTCCGGCGTTGCCCAGGAGCGAATAACCCTTCGAGCTCCAGAAGAGGAAGGTGGGCGTTAAGCGCCGGGCTCGTCTTCCTCGGTGTCGGTGTCGGCGGCGGGTTCTGCGGAGTCGAGCTCATGGTCGTCATCGTTGTCGGCGGGGTCGAGTGTGCTTGGGGCGGCGGGGTCTGGGTCGGGCGGCGCTGGCGCCGCGGCGCCGCCCGCGGCTTGGGTGATGTGTGTGTAGGACTCGATGAGGACCGTGCACAGCGACGCGGTGACGTCGCTTGTGCTCGTGGCGGCGCGGACTTGGCGCTGAGCGGGATCGGCGGGGCTCGTGTCCTGGCGCAGGTCGGCACGGCAGGTCGGGCACTGCGGTGTCGGCGTGGCGCTCGTGAGCCCTTGGACGAGGCAGTCTGCGTGAAATAGGTGCCAGCATCGTGTTTGCACGATTTTCAGCTCTCCAGTGAGAGCCGAGCCGTACACGCTGTCGAGGCAGATCGCGCAGCGCCCGTCGTCTTCGACGATCTTCGCCCACGCGCCCTCGATGGTCAGAGTACCGGCAGCCACACTGGCTGCCAGTTCCGAGGCCAGCTCGCGCACTTGGCCATAGGGCAACTCGCCCAGCGCAGCCGGCGCCATCAGCGCCCACAAATCCGGCTCGTCGCCCTCAGGCGCCAGCCCCTGAGCCACCCCGACCGACGTCTCGTCGTCCATCGCATTGGGATCGAGCACCCTGGCCGGCGGCTCCTGCCACCCCGAATCCCAAATGAGGGCCGGTGCTAACTCCGAATCCGATTCCGAATCCGAATCTCCATATTCAACATGCTCCACGACATGCCATTGCCCGTCTGAACCTGCAGCGATAGGTTGGCCAGCTGAGTTCACAACGTGAACTCGCCCGTCTGGATCTTCAGCCCAAAACTGGTCGTCCGGATCGTGACCGAGGGTCACCGTCACGGCGTCCGTGCCAACGGGAATAATGTCGCTGGGAACGATAAAACTATCGCCCAAATAGATCGAGAGGTCCCATCGGGGAAGTCCCTCTCCCCGGTCATATGCGGATTGGCCGGACACGATTGCCACACCGGCCTGCGCGGCGATCTCGTCACGGATTTCCGGCCAGGTTAGGACAGCCCATCCATCCGTGATCACTCCGTCGGGCACAAGATCGATATCAAATGTGGACTCAGAAAGCACCTGGAGAGCGGGGTGCCAAATCATCACCTTGACCTTTACTCGCACGACGGTCTCCCCGTTGGTTGCCACACAGCAACTCTTATGATGAGCCCCCCTGGGCCAGGGGCGGCCGTATGTCCGTTGCCCGACAGTAGCGGCGGGTTCTGTGCACCCCAGGGGCTTCATGACCCCTTCGATCGCGAGCAGACCGGGTCCGGCCCCCGGCGTCAGGCGTCGCCGATGTGGAAGGCCCGATTGGGCACGGCTTATGCCGCGGCCTGACGGGCAGCGATCAGGCACGCGCCGGGGGCATCCATCCGCGAGCGAGCCACCTCAATGCTCACGCCGAACTGCCCCCGGCCCCAGCCCCAGCCCCAGCCCGAACCCGAGCCCCCTGCTCGGAGCCGTCGCAGTCGGTGTCTAACCCATTGCGCACAAACATCCCGACTCGCACCACGCGGCCTCACAACTCTCGATAACTGGTACACCACGCAGCATGCGTGTCCAACACCCGCGCGGGATCGGCCTGTCAGATGCCAGACTTCCAAACCGCGCCCGAACCGGACTGATCGCGGCGGGACGGGTCAGGTGATGGTCGCCGTTCCCGACGACGCCCAACCCGGCGCCTACGCCCTGGGTTTGTCCGCTCAACGGTCGGACCCGCCGCTAAGCGCGCCAACGCATTCACCTCTAACCCGCCGACGAGCGCAACCGCACCCATGCTGATCCCTCGCCCCAGTCGTCGGTCACGGACTGGTCCTCGGCCTGGTCCGTGGACGCGGTCGGCCGACAACGCTGGCCTAACGGGCCCTTCCCAGTTCGGACTGTCAGCTTGACGTCACTGGGTCGTTCCGGCCGCCGACGCCTCCAAGTACTCGGCTATGGCTGCGCAGCCCCGGGGAGTCAGGTTCAGCCTGAGCCGGTCTCAGCATCGTTCGAGGGCCACGTTGCCGGGACACCCATCGAACTCGCCGAGGCGCCCCGCCGCGCTCGCTCGCCTGGGCGGCGCCGATGACGGCCGACGCTACGTTGTGGCCGCCATCGATCCACAGATCGTCGAGTCCGAAGACTGGCCAGACGTGGGCGAGGCAATGCGCCGAGCGGAAGGCTCCGGCTACGACCTGCGCACTCAAATCCCCCGCCTAGCCGCAGCTGACGGCGGCCTCGATGCCCGCTGGCCCGGTTATGACCTCTGCTCGCGACTGCTCGAAGACTGCGAAGCCGCCCTCACCCCCGAGCACCACGATCCCGAGCCTCACGATCCGGTTGCTCCCGTCGCGCGCGACGTGCTCGAGGGGTCGACACACGAAATGGACAACCTGTCCATGCACCAGCGTTAGACGCGCGACGAGGGCCGCGACATCGGCGCGCCATAGCGCAGAACGTCACGTCGCTCGTCCGCAGACTCGGTGACTCGGCGGGTCCCGTCGGTATTGCGATCCAGCGAGCGCACACCCGCGCACGAGGTGCCGGTGGCGTCCGGGATGGGGCTGAAGTATTAGAGGACCGGCGAGGGCGCCACGTTCACGCTCAACTCGCGTGGAAACGGCGACTACCCGCATCTGCCCCGGTGTCTGGGTTCTGCCGAGGCTGCACTCAGGTGCACGCGGTGCGCACGTAGGCCGCAAGGTGCTTACCCGTGAGGGTGGTGCGCGCGTCCACGAGATCGGCGGGCGTGCCCTCATACACGATCCGTCCGCCGTCGTGACCGGCGCCCGGTCCGAGGTCGATGATCCAGTCGGCGTGTGCCATGACCGCCTGGTGGTGCTCGATGACGATGACGGACCTGCCGGAGTCGACGAGCCGGTCAAGTAGGCCGAGCAGTTGCTCGACGTCGGCGAGGTGCAGCCCCGTGGTCGGCTCATCGAGGACGTACACGTCGCCCTTCCCGCCCAGGTGGGTGGCTAGCTTGACCCGCTGCCGCTCGCCGCCTGACAGCGTGGTGAGCGGCTGGCCGAGGGTGAGGTAGCCCAGCCCGACATCGGCAAGTCGCTCGAGGACCTTGTGCGCGGTCGGCGTGCTCGCCGGGCCGGCGCCGAAAAAGTCCAGGGCATCCGCGACGGGCATCGCCAGCACCTCGCTGATGTCCTTGCCGCCGAGGGTGAATTCCAGCACCTCGGCCTGGAACCGCTTGCCCTCACACACCTCGCACGGGGTGGCGACACCGGCCATCATCGCGAGGTCGGTGTAGATGACGCCGGCCCCGTTGCAGTTCGGGCAGGCGCCCTGAGAGTTGGCGCTGAACAGCCCCGGCTTAACGCCGTTGTGCTGAGCGAACGCCTTGCGGATCGGGTCGAGCAGGCCGGTGTAGGTCGCCGGGTTGCTCCGTCGGGAGCCGCGAATCGCGCCCTGGTCGACAGACACCACCCCCTCGCGCCCGGACACCGAGCTGCGGATCAGTGAACTCTTGCCCGATCCGGCGACGCCGGTGATGACGACCAGCACGCCGAGCGGGATATCGACATCGACGGCGTGAAGGTTGTGGAGTTCGGCGCCGCGGACCTCCAGCAGGCCCGACGGAGCCCTTACCTGCCCCTTGAGGGTCGCCCGGTCATCGAGGTGGCGGCCTGTAATGGTGTCGCTTTCCCGCAGCCCGTCCACGGTGCCCTCGAAGACTACCTCACCGCCCTCCGTGCCGGCCTTTGGGCCGAGGTCGATGACGTGATCGGCGATCGCGATCGCCTCGGGCTTGTGTTCCACCATCAATACGGTGTTGCCCTTGTCCCGCAACTGGAGCAGCAGGGCATTCATCCGTTCGATGTCGTGGGGGTGTAAACCGATGGTCGGCTCGTCGAAGACGTAGGTGACATCGGTGAGCGACGACCCGAGGTGACGGATCATCTTGGTGCGCTGTGCCTCGCCTCCCGACAGGGTGCCCGACGGCCGCTCGAGGCTGAGGTAGCCGAGCCCTATCTCGACGAATGACTGGAGGATGTGCTGCAGTGATGCCAGCAGTGGCGCCACCGATGGCGCGTCCAGGCCGCGCACCCACTCGGCGAGGTCACTGATCTGCATCGCGCAGGCGTCGGCGATGTTGACCTTGTTGATCCTCGACGATCGAGCCTGCTCGCTGAGCCGGGTGCCGCCGCAGTCAGGGCAGGTGGTGAAGGTGACCGCCCGATCCACGAAGGCACGGATATGCGGCTGCAGCGAGTCGACATCCTTAGAAAGCATCGACTTCTGGATCTTTGGGACCAAACCCTCGTAGGTGAGGTTGATGCCGTCGACCTTGATCTTGGTCGGCTCCTTGTAGAGGAGGTCGTTGAGTTCCTTCTTGGTGAACTTCTTGATCGGTGTGTCCGGGTCGAAGAACCCACAACCGGTGAAGATCCGGCCGTACCACCCCTCCATGCTGTAGCCCGGGATGGTGAGGGCCCCCTGGTTGAGTGACAAGCGGTCGTCGTAGAGCTGGGTGAGGTCGATGTCGTTGACCGCGCCGCGGCCCTCGCAGCGCGGACACATGCCACCGAGAACGCTGAAGCTTCGCCTCTGCTTCGTCGTGCGGCCGCCGCGCTCCATCGTGACCGCGCCAGCGCCACTGATCGAGGCGACGTTGAACGAGTACGCCTGGGGTGAGCCGATGTGCGGCTTGCCGAGCCGGCTGAAGAGGATGCGCAGCATCGCGTTGGCATCGGTGGCGGTGCCGACCGTGGAACGCGGATCCGTTCCCATCCGTTCCTGGTCGACGATGATCGCAGTCGTCAGCCCGTCCAGCACGTCTACCCCGGGGCGGCTTAGCGTCGGCATGAACCCCTGGACGAACGCGCTGTAGGTCTCGTTGATCAGTCGCTGGGACTCGGCTGCGATGGTGGCAAACACCAGCGAGCTCTTTCCCGAACCCGAGACTCCCGTGAACGCCGTCAGCCGGCGCTTCGGTATCTCGACGCTGACGTCCTTGAGGTTGTTCACTCGCGCGCCGTGCACCCGGATCAGGTCGTGGCTGTCGGCGGCGTGCGCCGAAGACGCCCTCGCGTTCCTCGTGGTCATATTCTGCGAATCTTCACTTTCTGCCAGTGGCCGCTGCGCTCGGGCGCCCGAGCGGATTCAAGCCGATGCGGCCTGCCGCGCGAACCCGTCGGCGTCGGTGAAGGTCCAGGCTCGCTGTCGATCACGATCCGGTGCGACCCGGTAACGTCCGTGAGACGGTCGGCGTCCTTGGCGGCGGTGTACTCCGCGGTGGGATCGGGGACCTCGATGGTGACGGATTCGAGGAAGGCTTGCTGAGGTGTCCGGCTGACATGTGCGCGCTGCGGGCCAGTGCTGCGACGTCCAGCGGCTGCGCGTAGTCCCGGTCGATTCGGTCGCGGACCCGGGGAAGCTGCGCGAGCTCGCGTAGGCGCTGCGCCGCGGTGGGTCTGCTGGTCACTGCGAAATCGTGCCACGTCGCGCCCCGGTTATTGGCCTGCGCCCCTACCGACTGGCCTCCATCTCGGTGAGGCATTGTTGGACTACGAGCTCGGACGTCTCGGCGGCCCGCTCCCACCAGAAGAGATGCCCGACATCGTCGAAGGTGTGCAACCGTGCTCCCGGAATGAGCGTGGCGACGTTCACGCCGTGCTGTACTCGATCATCGCCGGCATATGTGCACCCGAGGACCAATCGGCGCACCCGGCCCGGATGGTTGAGCGCAACCTCCTGGGCGACCATGCCGCCCATCGAGATCCCCATGACGTGGGCCGTTGACCAGCCGAGCTCGTCCATCACCGACACGGCGTCCTCGGCGAGGTCCACGATCGAGAACGGACCAGGGACGTCCGTGCTCGTCCCGATCCCGCGGTGGTCGAAGGCGACGATATCGAAAGCACGCGCGAGCGCCGTCATGAACCGATCCCCCCAGAGCTCGTGGTGACCGGCCATCCCCTGGATCAGGAGAAGTGGTTCGCCGCTCCCCCGCCGTTCGTAGAACAGTTGGCGCGAGTCACATCGTGCGTAGGGCATGAGAGTTCTCCAACGTGAGCGTTCTTCGACACACGAGCCATCTCCATTCGCAATGGGCTGTCCGGATAAGAACGCGACGGGGGCGCCGGCCGTCGACGATCCGAGCAGGGACAACCGTAGCGAGAGCCAACCTGTCACGCTCAACGTAGCGACCCGGTGACCTTGAGGTCCGGGAGGCGCTTGACGGGCGTGGCGCCGACCCGAAGCATGGGAGCTCATGACGGAGCCACCGGTGTCTGTGGACGACACGCCGCCGGCATTCGACCCGCCACCGCCCTACGCCCCGCCTCGTGAGGCGACTGTTACGGGGCCCTCGCGCAAGCGGATCGCCGTCATCCTCGCCGCGCTCGCGGTTGCCGCCGGAGGCGGCCTCGCCTACCTTCTCGCCCCGTCGAGCCCGAGCGGGGCCACTACGCCGGCGGCCGCCGTTGAACGCCTGCTGAGTGCAGGTCAGCACGACGACATCGGCAAGGCACAAGCCGTTCTCTGCGCGGGCGATCGAGCCCTTGGTCAGCTGTCCCACTTGCCGCGCTCCGGGACCATCGCGAGCTACCAGATCGGCACTCAGAGTGTCCTGAATCACCTCACGATCGTGCAAGCTACCTACACGACCTCGACGTCCGTCGCCGCAACGACCGAGACGTTCCCGGTAGTCAAGGAGAACGGGTCATGGAAGGTCTGCTTCACCAAGGCGATCGCCACAGTTCCGAGTAACCGGCCCGCACCGAGCAGTTCCACCGGCCTGCCGCCGACATCGTTCACCCCTCCTTCCGGCTTGCCCAGTGGGCTCGTCGCGCTACCGGGAGCGGCGAGCTTGTGTTCTGGTTCGACCAGCGGATTCGGCGTTGCCTCGACCTATCTGGGAGCCGTTGCGCTGCGTGTAGTGCCGATTGCGCAGGCCTGCGTGTATCACGATCTGGTTCCAGAGTCGGTTACAACAAGCCTCGCCGGAACCCTGTTCAAACCCGTCACCACCGACCAGAACGCCAGCGTGATCGACTTCGCGTCGACGGTCGGTGCGGCGAAGGTGACGGTCCGGACGGCACGCGAACCTGACGGTCTCTACTACGTCATCGGTGTGACGGTGAGCTGAGCGGTCACCGAGGGCGACCCCGGCTGGCGCCTTCGGGCATGATTCTGGGTGTGCCCTTCCTGGATGCGCCACCGCCGGTCGCCTTCGCGCACCGCGGATACGCCCCGGATGGCAGCGAGAACTCGATGGTTGCATTCGAGCGCGCCGTCAAGCTCGGCTATCGCTACCTGGAAACGGATGTGCGGGCGACCGCTGACGGCGTTGCACTGGCCTTTCACGACGCAACCCTCGACCGCGTGACCGGCCAGCACGGGCGCATCGGCGAGCTGTCCTGGGCGCAGGTGCGCGGCGCCCGGATCGGCGGCCGCGAACCGATCCCCGTTCTCGCCGATCTGCTGTCCGCCTGGCCGCATACCCGGATCAACCTCGACGTGAAGTCCGAATCGAGCATCCGTCCCACCCTCGACGCGATCGCCCGGACCGGTTCGATCGACCGGGTGTGCGTGGGTTCGTTCTCCGGAGCGCGCGTCGCCACGATGCGCAGGTTCCTCGGTGAGCAGCTGTGCACGGCCCTGGCGCCGCGCGACGCGTTCGCATTACGTGTTGCCGCCTCGCGTGGCCGACTCGTGGCTTCGCGCGGTCGGCCCGCAGTTTCGCGCGGTCGACCCGCGGCGGCCGCACCATTCCCGCGACACGTCTGCGCCCAGGTTCCGTATCGAATCGGTCGCGTGAAATTCGTCGATCGGCGCTTCGTCGAGTTGGCCCACAGGCTGCAACTGCCGGTGCACGTGTGGACCGTGAACGACCGCAGCGAGATGACCCGACTGCTCGACCTGGGTGTGGACGGAATCATGACCGACGCCGCAGAGGTGCTGCGAGGCGTGCTGATCGAACGTGGACAGTGGCATGCCACGGTGGGCGGGGCTTGATGCAGACCGGTCACCAGCAGGCCCGATCCGGGGGCCCGGGAAGCTCGGGGAGTTCGGGAATCTCGGGGGGCACAGGGGCGCTGGCCTCGGTCCCGGCGGCAGGCGGTCGCCGCGCGATTGCGATGCCCTCGCACCTGAAGTTCTTTTACGGCCCGATGGACTGCGGGAAGTCGACGCTCGCCTTGCAGATTGACCACAATCACGCCCGGCAGGGCCGTCACGGCATGCTGCTGACGACGCACGACCGTTCCGGCGGTCCGACGATAACGACCCGCGTCGGCCTCACGCGGCAGGCAACGGAAGTAGCGGAGTCGACCGATATCGGGCAGCTCGTACGCGCCGAATGGGCGGCCGGGCGCGAGCTCGACTACCTCATCGTGGATGAAGCGGGATTCCTGTCCGGCTCCCATGTTGACCAGCTCGCCGAGTTGGTCGACGACTTCCACGTGGATGTGTACTGCTTCGGTCTCGCCACCGACTTCCGCACGTTGCTGCTTCCAGGCGCCAAGCGGTTGTTCGAGATCGCCGACGAGGTCACTCCTGTGCACGTCGAGGCACTGTGCTGGTGCGGGCGCCCGGGCCAGCTCAACGCCCGGATCGTCAATGGGCGAGTGGCGCGCGAGGGCGAGACGGTTGTGGTGGCTGACACCGCACTCGATCCTGGCCAGGACGATGACCCCGTGCACTATCAGGTGCTCTGCCGAGCCCATCATCGCCGCGGCGAGCTGGGGCCGACGACCCGGGCACGGCCGATCGCTGACCAACTCAGCCTTGACGTGTAGCGCTCAGCCCCGCCGAGCCGCCGCAGCTGCAGCCCACAAGCCGGCGGCCGCGGCCGCACCGGCGGCGCCTACCATGCCGAGCGCAACGACACCGCCGAGCCTTCTGCTCCGCACCGCCGCGGCGATGACTGCCGCGTCGGCCACGTCAGCTACCGCTCCAGCTACCAACCAGGGAGCCGCGCCGCGTCCGGTGGCCGCCGACATCAGCGTTCCCGCCCCCAAGACGCCGTCACGAGCTGCCGTCATGCGGCTGAGCCAGCTGGTGCGCGCCGCCGTCGCCGAGTCCACGCCCAGCACGCGCAATGCCGTCACCGGCGCCGCGAGAAAGCTTGCGCCGATGAGGGTCCGGCCCACGCCGATGGCCAGTCCCACGCTGCGCGCGGGGGGCAATCGGCGCGGACGTGGAACCGAACCGCTGTCGGCGGCGTACTGCTCAGTAGACGGAATCGTCGCCGCATGGCGGCGATTGTGTCCAGACACGCAGGCTCCTGGGCTTAGCGGATCTGGCACCCCACTGAGTGTGGTGCATGAACCGGACGTTAATGCCGAGAGTATCGGGGAATCATCCCACCGCGCTGATCGTTATTTAGCATGCAACTACAACAGTTTCGTCAGTTTCGTCAATCTCGTCCAGGAGGTGCCCACCATGGCAGATCGGACACTGCGGGGCAGTCGGCTGGGCGCGGTCAGCTATGAGACCGAGTACGGCGCGGAGCCCGCACCCAGAAACATCGCCGCGTATCGGTGCCCGCGTGGGCACGAATTCGCGGTTCCGTTCTCCGAGGAGGCCGAGATCCCGACAACGTGGGAATGCCGACTCGATGGTACGAACGGGGAGCTGGTGGACGGGCCCGCTCCCGAGGCGAAGAAGGTCAAGCCACCCCGAACTCACTGGGACATGCTGATGGAGCGGCGCACGATAGCCGATCTGGAGGAGGTCTTGGCCGAGCGGCTGGACGTCCTGCGAGCCCGGCGCGGCCAGAAGAGCGCCTGAACCAGTTTTTAGCTCCTGATCCGTGCGCGCTGGACAGCGGCCCGCGCCTGCCTGCTGCGGTGGACGACGCCCCACTCGGTGACCCGCCATAGCGCTTCGCGCACGATTGTTCCGCTCATCTTGCTTTCGCCCCGCTGGCGATCAGCGAAGGTGATCGGGACCTCGACCAGCCGGTAGCCCCCTCGAAGGGCGCGCCAGGCCAGATCGATCTGAAAGCAGTACCCCTCCGACGCGACTGCCGCGTAGTCGATGCCCTCGAGAGCTTCGCGGCGGTAGGCCCGGTAGCCACCGGTTGCGTCGCGCACACCGATGCCGAGCGCCATCCTGGAATACAGGCTCGCCCCTCGAGAGAGCAGTTCGCGTCTACGCGGCCAGTCGACGACCGCGCCGCCCGGCACCCACCTGGACCCGAGCACGACGTCCGCGGTCGCGAGCGCGGCGAGCAGTCGGGGCAGCTGCTCTGGGACATGCGACCCGTCCGCGTCCATTTCGACGAGGACGTCGTAGCCCGCATCCAGCCCCCAGTCAAACCCGGCAATGTACGCGGCGCCCAGTCCGGCCTTGCCCGGGCGGTGCAGGACATGGACGCGGGCGTTGGCTTCCGCCATCGCATCAGCGAGCTTGCCGGTGCCATCCGGACTGCCGTCGTCCACGATCAGCACGTCGGCATGAGGTACCGCCGCCAGGACGCGAGCGGCGATCGGTTCGATGTTGTCCCGCTCGTTATACGTAGGAATGATCACGAGAACGCGTTGCTGCGGCGCTGCGTCGGTCACGACAACTTCATCTCCTTCGAACGGTCGCCGGCTCGGCGCGGTCGGTGGCCGGATGGTGGACAGGGCCCGCTAGCTGGGGGCGCGGCAGGCGGCGGCGCACCGGCGCAGCCGAGGCCGCGATAACGATGAACGCCAGCGCCGAAAGGACGTACTCCGGGATGGAGCCGACCCGCGTTGCCACGGTCTGCGCGCGGCGTAGTGGGATCCTGGCCACGATCACATCAGGCGTGAACAGCGCTCCGGACTGCTGCCGAATCCCGCCGTCAGGGCCGATTACCGCCGACTTGCCGGTCGTGGCGACCTGCAGGACCGTCCGGCCGTTCTCGACGGCGCGCAACTGGCTCATGGCCAACTGCTGGTAGGTCTCCGCGGTGTGGCCGAAGGTAGCGTTGTTCGTCTGCACGACGAGCGCCTGCGCCCCTGCGGCGACTGAGGAACGAACCAATGAGTCGTAGGCGACCTCGAAGCAGATAACGTCCCCGATCGGGAACGGGCCACCGCTGAGCACGCCGTTGCCGTGACCGCCGACCATGTCCTGGCTCACGAGGTTGACGTCGTTGGTGACCAGCTTCGCGATGCTACGCAACGGGATGTACTCCCCGAATGGCACCGGGTGCCGCTTGATGTACTGCGCGCCTGGACCGCTCGTCGGTGACCAAAGGATTCCGGCGTTTCGGCGCTTGTTTCCCGGACCCTGCAGGATCGCGCCCACCAGTATTGGGATGCCGATCGCCCGCACTGTGGCGTCGATGTCGCGATAGGCGCCCTGGTCGAGGAAGGGGTCGAGGTCCGACGAGTTCTCGGGCCACAGGATCAGGCTCGGTCGCTGCACCGTGCCTGCCTTGATTTCCGCGGCGAGCCGCATCGTCTGGCTGATGTGGTCGTCGAGGACCTGCCGGGAGCGCTGCTCGAACTGCAGGCCGAGATCAGGGACATTGCCCTGAACGAGGGCCACGACGGCGGAATCACCCGCGCTGTCGGAGCCAGGATTCAACGACCACGCCAGAACCACCCCGCTCAGCGGCACAGCAATCGTTAACGCCACGGCCGGTACCGCCCGGCGCATCGTGAGTGCCGCCCCGCGCTTCGCCGGCGACCGCCCGGCGAGGACTGCCGTAGCCAGCGCGGAGCCGCCTAGCGCTACGGCGAAGGTCACCAGCGGCGCTCCGCCGAGGGGCGCCCACCAGCGCAGCGGCGACCGCGCCTGGCTGAAGGCCAGCCGACCCCACGGGAAACCTCCGAACGGCAGCCGATCGCGCAGCGCTTCCTGCAGGACCCAGGCGCAAGCCACCCACACCGGCGCGCCGCGCAGCCGCTGCACTGTCGCAAGCACTGCGCCGAGGGCCGCGCAGAACCCTGCCTCGGCGACGGCCAGAATCAGCCACGGCGCCGCGCCGACATATACGCCCGTCCAGTGCAGCAGGGGGATGAAGAACGTCAGGCCGTATAGGAAGCCTAGCCATGCCCCCGTCCGGCTAGGTCGACCATGTACGGCAATGGACAACGCGGCCACGCTGACCAAGGCCAGCGGCCAGATTCCAGCCCGGGGAAAGGCCAAGGCGCCCGCCGCGCCCCCCGCCGCCGCGAGAACCGCCGCCCACCGAACCCGGAACGGCCCGGGGCTCGGTGGCTCCGTGCGGCGCGGCGATGGCATTGGGTCAGTATCTCGGACGCGCTGTGGGTTGGACTGTGCGTTCTCAGCCACCGTCGGCAACGTCCGCCCTGCCTCGGTAGATCGTCACGCCACCCCGCACCGTACGCAGGCAGACCGGAAGGCCGACTCCGGGGCTCAGATCGGGCAGCCGGGCGTGGCCGGAACGTCTAGGCCAGCTCGGGGTGTAGGCCTGATCTCGGGCGTCAGGCTCGAGCAACTCCGCCGTCTGCCACACCGCGAAGGTCGCTGGCGCACCTACCGTCAAGGTGCCCTCGCCCGCCCGTCCGGACGCTGCCCACCCACCACGGGTATGGGCCGCGAACGCGGCCGCAGGGCTGATGGCCGCTCGTGGCTCGTGTGGGTGGGCGGCCGCGCGCACTGCGGCCCACGGAGCGTGGGTGGTGACCGGCGAGTCGGAGCCGAAGGCCAGCGGCACGCCCGCTCGCACCAGATCCGAGAAGACATTCATCCGGCTGGCTCGTTCGCGGCCCAGCCGGTCCGCATACATCCCGGTCGGACCGCCCCACACCGCGTCGAAGGCCGGCTGCATCGAGGCAAGCAGCCCAGACGATGCCAGGCGCCCAGGGTCGGCCGTCATCTCGGCGTGCTCGATGCGGTGCCCCGCGCCGCCCGGGCGACCGAGTTGCGCCGTGGCGACATCGACGGCCTCGAGCACCTGGTCGACAGCGGCGTCCCCGATGGCGTGAAACCCGGCCTGCAGCCCGGCCCGTGCGCAGCGCACGATGTGCTCGGCAAGGTCTGTCGTGTCGAAGCGCAACGAACCTGACGTATCAGGTCGGTCGCTGTACGGCGAGCGCAGCGCCGCCGTGTGCGAGCCGAGCGAGCCGTCGCAGAAGAGGTCCCCGCCCGCCCCGGCGGCGCCAAGCTCACGTGCCTGGGCTATCCCGAACAGCTCGCCCCAATACCCGACGACTTCGGGCAGCGGCTGCCCGTCCGAGCCCAGCCGGAGCAGGGCCTCCAGGTCATTCGCGCTGGATATGGACGGTCCCGCCATCTCGTGCACGCAGGCGATCCCCAGGGACGCGGCGTGCTCGAGCGCGGCCAGCTGCGCCTGGTGAATCTGACTGGAGGTCAGCGACGCGTGAGCGGCGCGGCGAACAGCATCGTGGGCCTCGCGTTGCAGCCAGCCGTCGTCCTGGTAACCGTTCATCCCGGCCAAACCGGGCACGGCAGACATGAGAGCGGAGGACGTCAGTGCCGAGTGGGCGTCCACCCGGGCGAGGTACACCGAGCCGCCGTAGGCTGCCCGATCGAGCTGGGCGCGCGTCGGCGGGCGCGGTTGCGGCCAGCTCGATTCGTCCCAGCCGCTTCCCAGGATCGGCCGTCCGCGGCCGGCGCGCGCAGCCCGGTCGATGATGTCGAGCAGGTCGCGGGCCGATTCCACGGCCCGCAGATCCAGTCCGGTCAAGGCCAGGCCGGTGGATGTCGTGTGCACGTGGGCGTCGACGAATGCCGGGGTGACGAATGCGCCCCTAAGATCCACCCACTCGGCCTCGTCCTGCCCCCCGACGTCCTCATCCTGGCCCATCCAGGAGATGATCCCGTCCTCGACGAGCAGCGAGGTGGGCTCACGGGCCGTCGGAAGACCCGGGTAAATCAGCCCGTTTCCGTAGAGGGTGCGCACAGGCGAGGATTCTGCCAGCGGCGGGCGGTAGCGTTTACGAACGGATTGAGCGGGGACGGTGGGCCCGATGGTGGCGAGTATCGAGGACGTCGCGCGGCTAGCCGGCGTGTCCATCGCCACCGTCTCGCGGGCCCTGCGGGGTCTGCCGGACGTCGCCGCGGCGACCAGGGACCGAGTGCTCGCCGCGGCAGGCGAGTTGGACTACGTGGCCTCCCCCTTCGCGGCTCGCTTGGCCAGCGGGCGCACCGCCACGATCGGCGTCGTCGTCCCGTTCGTCAACCGCTGGTTCTTCGCCGAGGTCATCGACACCGTCGAGGCCGCGCTGCGCAAGCGAGGTTTTGACCTGCTCCTGTACAACCTCGGGGACGAGGCCGGGCGCGCGCGGTTCTTCGAAGTGATGCCGATGCGCAAACGGGTCGATGCGGTGCTCATCGTGAGCCTGGTTCTGAGCGAGGACGAGCTAGCTGCGTTGAGTTCGCTCGGCTCGCCGATCGGGCTGCTGGGCCTCGAACGCCCGGGTTTCGCCGCCGCCCGCATCGACGACATCGCCTCAGCCCATGTCGCTGTTGAGCACCTGCTGAACCTGGGCCACCGCCGGATCGGCCTCATTGGCGGCGACACGGATGACCCGATGCGATTCACCCCTCCGCTGCACCGGCGTACGGGTTATCACGACGCGTTGCGCGCTTACGGCGTCGAGCCGTCCCCCGAGCTGGAGGTCCTCGGGTACTTCACGGCCGAGGGTGGTTGCGCTGCGACCGAGCGGCTCATGGCCCTCGCCCACCCGCCGACGGCGATCTTTGCCGAGAGCGACGAGATGGCCTTCGGGGCGCTTCGGGCGTTTCGGCGCGCGCGGTTGCGAGTGCCTGAGGACGTTGCTGTGATTGGCTTCGACGATCAGGTCAACGCCGAGCTGATGGATCTGTCGACGATCCGTCAGCCGGTCAGCGAACAGGCGCTGGAGGTCACGACTCGGCTGATGGCCGCGATCGGGGCGAAGGCGGAGCCAGATACCACGACCGTGGTGCTGCCTACTGAGCTCATCGTTCGCGGGTCGACGGATCCCGCACGCTCGGTCTATTGAGGCTACCCGCCGCCCTTGCCGCCGAGCCCAACGACGAGGTTGATTGCGGATGCGAGGATGACGGCGCCGAAAAGATAGGACACCAATGCGTGCCTGAGCGCGGTCGACCGGACGGCCGGCGTGGTGAGGTCTGTGTCGGAGACCTGAAAGGTCATGCCGATCGTGAACGCGAGATAAGCGAACTCGACGTAGCGGGGTCGTGTCTTCTGATTGAAATCCACACCCGCTTCGCTCCCGGAGTAGTAGAGCTGCGCGTATCGCAGCGTGAACAGTATGTGCAGGGCGAACCAGGACAGAATCACGCTGGCCACCGCGAACCCCGCGAGAAGGTCCTGCGCCGAACCCTTAGCCGAGTTGGCTCGGCTGAGCACGACGCCCACCGCGGCCAGGCTCGCGATCGCCGCGAGCAGGACGATGAGGTCGCTGGCGGCGCGACCGGGATTCTCGCGGGTGGCGTGTCGTGCCGTGTCGTTGGTTCCCATCCGCAAGGCCGTCAACGACACCCAGAGCACGAACACGAGCGCGGCCACGTCCCATCCAGCCATCGGCGCGTAGACCCAGGCCCCGAGCGCGCCTGTCGTCAGAGCCGCGGCGAGCCCGATGGCGAACATCGTGATGGTCCGCCCCCGCGACGTCACCGAGGCCCAGTGGAACCCGAGGGTTGGCAGCGGCGCGCTCGGGGAAGGACCGTCTGTTACCAAAGGCCGAGCGGATCGAGTTCGCACGCTAGCGGGATACCCATTGCGCAGCGATCCCACGCGTTCACACGGCTCCAATCCAGCCGACCACTAACGTCCATCCCATGAGCGAGCTGATGTTGATCGACGCAGCCAACTTGTACTTCCGGGCCTACTACGCGCTGCCGGAGTCGATCACCACTCCGGACGGCCGGCCGGTGAACGCCGTGCGGGGGTACCTGGACATGTCCGCGGCGCTGATCGAACGGCGCCGACCACGTCGCTTCGTTTCCTGCCTGGACCTCGACTGGCGTCCCGCGTTCCGCGTGGAACTCGTCCCGTCCTACAAGGCGCACCGGGTGGCGCCCAACGGCACTGAGCAGATCCCGGCAACCCTCGCTGCCCAGATCCCGCTGTTGCTTGACGTTCTCGACGCAATCGGGCTCGTCACCGCCGGGGCAGAGGGTTTCGAAGCCGACGATGTCATCGCCACCCTCGCCACTCGCGATGTGGCGAGTGTGGACGTCGTCAGCGGCGATCGTGACCTGCTTGCCCTGGCCACCGACCGGGTCACGGTTTGCTACACCGGAAAGGGGATCGGGAAGATGGAGCCCATGAGGGCCGCGGACGTGCAGGCAAGGTACGGGGTGCCGGCCGAGCACTACGCGGACTTCGCGGTCTTGCGGGGCGACCCTAGCGACGGGCTGCCCGGGGTAGCCGGCGTCGGTGAGAAGACCGCCGCTGCGCTGGTCAGTCGATTCGGGCCGATCGAGGCGATCGTCGCCGCCGCCGAGCGCGGTGAGAACGGGTTCCCCGCCGGGGCGGCCGCAAAGGTGCTCTCGTCCCGCGATTACCTCGCGATCGCTCCGGCCGCGGTGCGTGGACGCCGCGACGTCCCGATCGGGGAATTTGACGACGCGCTGTACGTCGAACCTAAGGATGCCGACCGGCTCGAGCAGCTGGCCACCAGCCTGGGAATTGCGACCTCGGTCGCCCGCATCCAACAATCGATCCGCAACTCCCTCGCCACGAGCTGAGCTATATCAGCCGTTCTTCACGACTTGGTAGCGCCCGTCGCTCTTGCTCTGGATCGTGACCGTGTACGTCTGGTTGTTGTTCGCCGTGCAGACGAAGCTCGCGCCGTTCTTCATCGTGAAGTTCTTCCCGCCGTTGCAGCTGACATTGGAGGCGCCGTATTGCTGCGCAATATAGCTCTCCACAGCCGTGTGGCTCAGGTTCTTCTTGTAGAGCGTTGACGGGACCTTGGCGATGACGCTTACCAGGACGAGTGCGGCGATGACGATCACGGCGGCGATCAGGGCGTACAGCCATCCCCTGCTGCGGCGAGTGGCGGGCTGGCTGGGCTGGCCGTAGTCCTGTTGTGCGTACGGAGGCTTTCCGTACGCCGGCTGCCCATAGGCCGGCTGTCCGTACGCCGGCTGCCCGTAGGCCGGCTGTCCATATGCCGGCTGCCCGTAGATCTGCGTCTGGCCCGATGCCTGTGGGTCATAGCCAGGTTGTCCGTAGGCGGGCTGGCCGTACCCGGGCTGCCCGTAGGCGGGCTGGCCGTACCCGGGCTGCCCGTACCCGGGCTGCCCGTAGCCAGGTGGGGAGCCGTACTGCTCGGGCTGCTGGTAGCCCGGCACCTGGCCGTAGCTGCCGGGCGCGTACGCCTGTTGCTGGCCGGTCCCACTCGGCGGTGCACCGTACGGCGGCTGGGCATGCGGGGCCGCAAAGGCCTGGGTGTCATCGCTGCTCGGCTGCGGATAGGGGGGTGCCGCCGGCGGCGGGTATGGCGACTGGGGTGGCGCCGGTGCGGGCGCGGGCGCCGGAGGGACTGCCGGGTACACGGCGGTCTGGTGCATGTCACCCGGCCCGTCGTCCTCGACCTGCCGCTCTGGTGGCGGCACTGCCGCCGCGGGCTGCGCAGGCGGCGGCTCGTTCGGAGCCGGGTGCGACGGCTGCTGCGGCGGCGTCGGTCCAGGACCGTAATACGGAGGTGGGTCGTACTTCGGAGGTGGGTCGGATTCGGTCATAAGGAGCACCTCACGTCTTTGTCGGGCGAAACTCCACCACACGCTACTGGGTGTTCATGTCGCAACAGCGGTATGTGTGAGTACAGCGTGGCGTGTCACGGCTGCATGCTCTGCGCAACGACGCCGTGGCGGATCGCGGTCGCGGCGGCTCGCGCCGAGGACGCGATCGGGGCGTGCCCGCCCAAAGGCGACGGAACCTTTGCAAGTTGCTCGAGCAGATCCAGGACCTGCTTGCACCACCGGACGAAATCGCCCGCGGTCAGTTCCGCGCCCGTTTCCTGAGCCGCGGCGAGAACCCGGTCGAGGCGTTCACCGCGAGCCCACCGGTAGGTCGCCCAGACGAAGCCGAGCTCTGGCTCTCGACTCTTGGGCAGTCCCAAGTCCGCCTCATCGTCGGCCACGCCTGCCCAGATCCGCGCGGTGCTAGCCAGTGCTTCCCGCACTGCCCCGGTAGGCATCCGGTCCGCAGCGCGTTCGTCTCGACGTGGCTCGTACACCAGCGTGGACACGACGGCGGCCAGCTCGGCAGGCTCGAGTTGGTCCCAGGTGCCGGAGCGCAAGGACTCCGCGATCACGAGATCTGCCTCGGACCAGATGCGCGACAGTTGCCGTCCCGCGGGCGTCGTCTCGTCCGCGGCGAGGTAGTCGCGGTCCTCCAGCAGCCTGCAAATGCTGTCGAAGGTGCGGCCGAGCGAGCTCGTCCGTCCCTCGATGCGCCGGCGCAATCCGTCGTTCTCGCGCAGAAGCCGGGCGTAACGCTCCCCCCAGCGGGAGTGCTGCTCGCGCTCGGGACATCGATGGCAGGGATGTGCGCGCAGGGCGGCGCGAAGCTGCAGGGCCTGCTGGTCCTCGCCGGCCTCGGCCGCCGTCGGCCGGCGCCGCCTGCGGGTTTCCTCGGGAAGATTCAGCGCTAGCAAGCTGGCTGCGATGTCACGCCGCTGTTGTGGCGAGCGGTGGTTGACCCGCTTTGCTACCCGTACCTTGCCGAGAACATCCACCGCGACCGGGAAGTCGGTCATGGACAGGCGCCCAGCCCAGCGCCCTTCGGTGACGACCAAGGGATGCGGGTCATCGCGCGGATGCACGCCGGCGTCGAGCACGACCGCGAGACCAGCCCTGCGACCACTGGGGACCCGGATGACGTCACCGGGCCGAAGCACCTCCAGCGATGCCGCGACGGCGCCGCGGCGAGCGCGGGCCCCTTCGCGAGACATCGTCGCCTCGCGCTCGCTGAGTTGCCGTCGCAGCTCGGCGTACTCGCCGAAATCTCCGAGGTCGCATCGCATCTGATCGGCGAATTCGGCCAGCGTCGCATCGTTGCGCTTGATCTGGCTGACCAGCCCGACCACAGAGCGATCGGCCTGGAACTGCGCAAACGAGGACTCGAGCAGCTCGCGGGCCGCCGCGCGCCCCATCTGGCCGACCAGGTTGACGGCCATGTTGTACGACGGGCGGAAGGATGAGCGCAACGGATAGGTGCGCGTTGACGCCAGGCCCGCTACCCGGGTGGGGTCTATCTCGGGGTGCCACAGCACGATCGCGTGCCCCTCAACGTCGATGCCGCGGCGCCCAGCCCGTCCGGTGAGCTGGGTGTACTCCCCCGGTGTCACGTCTGCGTGGGTCTCTCCGTTGAATTTGGTCAGGCGTTCCAGCACGACGCTGCGCGCGGGCATGTTGATGCCGAGGGCGAGCGTCTCGGTGGCGAACACTGCGCGCACCAGACCCCGGACGAACAGCTCCTCCACCGCCTCCTTGAATGCGGGCAGCATGCCGGCGTGATGAGCGGCAACGCCGCGCCGAAGGCCCTCGCGCCACTCCCAGTAGCCGAGCACCTCGAGGTCCTCGGCCGCGATGGATTCGGTGCGCGCGTCGATCACGTGGTCGATCTCGTCGCGCTCTTCGCTGGTGGTGAGCCACAGGCCGGCGTAGACGCACTGGCGCACGGCCGCATCGCAGCCCGCCCGGCTGAAGATGAACGTTATCGCCGGCAGAAGTCCCTCGGCGTCGAGCCGGGAGATGACGTCCGGGCGGCTCGGCGGCCGCCATCCCCTCGGCGGGCGGCCTCCGCCACGGCGGCCTGCGCCAGGATCGAGGAATCGCATGCGTTCGTTGATGTAACGCTTGAGGTCGGGATTCACCGCTGAGGGATCGGCCGGCATTCGGCCGTGTTCGTCAATGGTGCCGAAGAGGTCGAACAGGTGGTTCTGCACCATCATGTGCTGCCACAGCGGCACCGGACGGCGCTCGTGGACGATCACCCTCGTCTCTCCTCGCACCGAAACCAGCCAGTCGCCGAACTCCTCCGCGTTCGACACGGTCGCAGAGAGGGAAACTAGCCGCACGGACGCCGGCAGGTGGATGATTACCTCCTCCCACACGGCGCCGCGGAACCGGTCACCGAGGTAGTGCACCTCGTCCAAGACGACATATCCGAGATCGGTCAACGACGTGCTTGCGACGTAGAGCATGTTGCGGAGAACCTCGGTCGTCATCACGACGATCGGAGCATCAGCGTTCACGGAGTTGTCGCCAGTCAGTAGGCCGACACGTTCGGCGCCGTGCACCGCGATCAGGTCATTGAACTTCTGATTCGACAATGCCTTTATGGGCGTCGTGTAGAAACACTTCTGACCGGAGGCGAGCGCCATGTGAACGGCGAACTCGCCGACGACGGTCTTGCCTGCCCCCGTCGGCGCACACACCAGAACCGAATGGCCCTCCTCGAGGGCTTCGCATCCCTCGACCTGGAAATCGTCGAGAGTGAACGGATACGAGGCGGCGAAAGCACCAAACTCCGGGTATTCGGACCGCCGGGGCGCTACCTCAAACAGTTCGGTCGGCGAGGACATTCCTCAAGCCTAGGCTCAAGCTCACGTCGTCTCCGTCCAGCCATCGTCCGCCCCGATCGGGGCTGGAATCGCATCGACGCGCGAGGCCACGTCGTCGTCGAGATGCTGCTCGGCTCGCTGGGCGGCCTCCCGGCGCGCCTTGCGCCGGTCATGAACGATCGCGAACAGCACTGCACCCTCGAACAGAAGCACCATCGGCACGGCCATGGCGCACATCGTGAAGGGGTCGGTGCTCGGTGTGGCAACCGCGGCGAAGACGAAGATGAGGAAGATCGCAATTCGCTGGGTTCTCTTGAGCAGCTTCGCCGGAAGCACGCCGGCAAGATTGGCCATGACAACGATCAGCGGTAGCTCGAACGCCGCGCCGAACATGACGAGCATCAAGGTGACGAAGGAGATGTATTTGGTGATCGTCAGGATCGCCTGGGTCTGATCGGTCCCGGTTCGAAGTAAGATCAACAATCCTTTGGACAGCACCACGTACGCCAGTGCCATGCCGGCGGCGAACAGAACCGTCGAGGCGACGACGAAGCTCATCGTGTACCGGCGTTCGTTCTTGCGCAGACCAGGCGTGATGAAGGCCCAGATCTGGTAGAGCCACAGCGGCGCGGTGAGCACGGCTCCCGCGATCACGGAGATCTGCAGGCGGGACGTGAATCCGTCCAGCACGCCTTGGTAAGTCAGCACGCAGTGGGAGGCTCCCGAAGGCTGGTAGCGGTATTTGGCCGGTACCGAGCAGTAGGGGTGCTTGAGGAACTCCAGGATCGGGCTGTAGAGCTCCCACCCCACCACGGCCCCGGCAGCCACGATTACCACGACGATGATGAGGCGGCGACGAAGTTCGCGGAGGTGCTCCAGCACGGACATGCGGCCGTCCGGATTTGCCGGGCGCCGCCTGAGCCGCCGGACGATGGCGGTCACCTAGCCCGCACCAGATCTGGGCAGGCGCTCTTGTACCGCCGCCACCTCGGCCTGCAGATCCCGCATCGGCTGCCTCAGAGCGAGCAGTCGCTGCAGGTCACCGCGTAGCCGGTCGGCCTTCCACCTCAGTTCATAGCCCGCGAATCCGAGCACGACCAGGGCCACGGCGAGCCCAATCGCCCACGCCAGCACCGGTATCCACATCACGGAAGAAACCCTACGTGCCGGCGTAGGCGGCGAGAGCCGAGGACGCTTCGGTACGGATCGACTCGGCGAGCCAATCCGGTGACAGGACCTCTACTTGGCCGGCCGAGCCGAGGACGAGTGCCCGGACCCACGCCGGGTCAGCGACTCGCAGGCTCACCTCGAGCAGCCCCTCGGTCTCGGCCACGTCCTCGGTCGGGTAGTAGTCGGCGACCCAGAAATAGGCCGCGGACAGGCGCAGAACGGCGAGCAGATGCTCTGAGGCGGGCTGGAACACGCCTTCGTTCAGATCGCGGAGTTCTACGTCCGCCGGCGGGTGGGACGGCTCATCGAGCTGTTCGGCGTTCTCGATGCGGTCGAGTCGGAAGACGCGCATGCCTTCGGCGCTGCGACACCATGCCTCCAGGTAGTGGTGTCCGTCCATCTCGAAGACTCGCATCGGGTCAACGACGCGCTCGGTCGTCTCGTCGCGGGTGGCCGTGTAGTACCGCATGAGCAGCGCGCGACCTCGGTCCAGTGCCTGGCGCAGAACCGGGAGCATGCGCATGGCACTGTCCAGCTCAATGGCCACGGTCTTGTCGTCCACGATCCCACCCGCTGCCCGTTCCACCTTGGCCAACGCTCGCTGGACGGCCTCACTGTCGGCGAGTCCCGGGGTCTCGGCAAGCGTCCGCAAGGCGACGACGAGCGCGAGCGCCTCCTCGTTCGTCAGGCGCAACGGGCGCGACATTCCGGCGTCGAAGACGACCGTGACCGTGTCCCCTTCATAGGACAGATCGATGAGATCGCCCGGCCCATGGCCAGGCAGGCCGCACATCCACAGGAGGTCCAGGTCGCGGCGAAGTTGCCTCTCGGTGATGCCGAAATCGGCGGCTGCCTCAGTGGCGGAGATGCCTTGATGTGCCAGAAAGTACGGGACCATAGCCAGCAACCGGGGCAGGCGTTCCTCGTTGGCCGTCATGACGGCGCGCCGAGGGCAGCGGACAGGCGCTCTACGACCGCGTCGATGAGTTCGCTGGGTTCGATGACCCGCACGCTGGTACCGGCACTGGTGATGAGCCGGGCCAGCCAGCGCACGTCGGTAAAGGTGATCGTCAGCTCGCCGTCGACCTCGGAGTCGGCGATGCGGCGCAGCAGGCCAGCGCCAGGCCCGGTGATTTGCACTCTGGCGACTCGCGAGTCCTCCGGGGCCCGGCCGGCGACCATCTCGAGCAGATCGACCTTCTCCGGGCGCTCGAACTCCCCCGGCCTGCCGAATACCTCGACCTTGCCGCTAATTCGCGACATGCGAAAGCTGCGAGCCTCGCCGCGGTCGCGGTCGAAGCCCGCGACGTACCAGCGCCGGCGCCATGACAACACACCCCAAGGTTCGAGGACACGCAGCTGGGCGGTTCCCGATCCGGACTTTATGTACTCGAATCGCACCGGCCTGGACGCTCGAGCCGCCTCGAGGAGCACCGGCAGGCTGGGGTCGCTCGCGTCGATGTGCGGGACGGCCCCAGGCGCCCCACTTGTCTGGATCTCGGTTCCAGCCGCGCGCAGCTTCAGCAGTGCTGCGCGGGCCGCCTCCCCCAGAGTCGCCGACTGCCAGAGCCGTGCCGCCAGGCCGATGGCAGCCGCCTCAGCGGCGTCGAACTCGATCGCCGGCAGTTCGTAGTCTCGCCGCTTGATGCGGTAGCCGTCCTCGCTGTCGAAGTGGCTGTTCTTGCCCGTTTCGAGCGGTATGCCAAGGTCGCGCAGTTCGGCCTTGTCACGCTCGAACATCCGCTTGAAGGCTTCATCCGTGCTGCGGCTTCCGTCGGCGGACTCGTACCCTGGCACCGCGTCACGGATGCGTTCGGCGGTGATGAACTGGCGGGTGGAGAGCAGGCAGATTACGAGATTGACGAGTCGCTCTGCGCGGCGGGCGGCCATGTCCTCGAAACTAATGCCCGAACGTGGCTTGCGGGTGGCGGCACGCGTGACCGGTGCAGCCCCGGCGCCGGTTCGTGGCATGTGAACCAGCCTAGAGCGTCGGGGCCGGCTCATTGGCCGGCCAAGTCACATCGAGGCGATCAGCTTCTCGACCCGTTCATCCACACTGCGATACGGATCCTTGCACAACACCGTCCGCTGTGCCTGGTCGTTCAACTTCAGGTGCACCCAGTCGACGGTGAAGTCGCGTCGCTTCTCCTGGGCGCGCTTGATGAAGTCCCCGCGCAGCTTCGCCCTGGTCGTCTGCGGCGGGATTCCCTTGGCCTCGAACACTGCTAGATCTGACACGACGCGCTCGACTGCGTGCTTGCGCTGCAGCAGGTAATAGAGGCCGCGCTCGCGGGAGATGTCATGGTAGGCGAGGTCTAGCTGAGCAACGCGCGGGGAGGACAGCGGCAGATTGTTCTTCGACCGGTAGCGCTCGATCAGCTGGTACTTGGTGGCCCAGTCGATCTCACGGTCGATGAGGGACAGGTTCTGGCGTTCGATCGCATCCAGGGCACGACCCCAGAGCTCGAGGACACGCTTGGCGGTGTCGTCCTCACCGGTTCGGCCCACGAACTCCACCGCTCTGCTGTAGTACTCGCGTTGAATGTCCAGTGCCGAGGCGGTTCGTCCCGCGGCCAGGCGCACCGAGCGGGTGCCGGTCAGGTCGTGACTGATCTCGCGAATGGCACGAATTGGATTCTCGAGCGTCAGGTCACGGAAGGTGACCCCGTGCTCGATCATGCGCAGCACCAGGTCGGCCGACCCAACCTTGAGCATCGTGCTCGACTCGTTCATGTTCGAGTCACCGACGATGACATGCAGGCGGCGGTAGCGCTCGGCGTCGGCGTGCGGTTCGTCGCGCGTGTTGATGATCGGCCGGCTGCGTGTAGTCGCCGAGGAGACGCCTTCCCAGATGTGTTCGGCGCGCTGGCTGAGGCAGTACACCGCCCCCCGCGGGGTCTGCAGGACCTTGCCCGCACCGCAGATGAGCTGGCGGGTGACGAGGAACGGAATCAGCACGTCGGCCAGACGGCTGAACTCACCGTGCCGCCCGACCAGATAGTTCTCGTGGCAACCGTAGGAGTTTCCGGCCGAGTCGGTGTTGTTCTTGAACAGGTAGATGTCACCGGCGATTCCCTCGTCGTGCAGTCGCTTCTCCGCATCGACGACGAGACCTTCCAGGATCCGCTCGCCCGCCTTGTCGTGGGCGACCAGGCTGGTGAGCGAGTCGCACTCAGGTGTCGCGTACTCCGGGTGGCTGCCCACATCGAGATACAGGCGCGCCCCGTTCTTCAAGAACACGTTCGACGAGCGGCCCCACGACACGACGCGACGGAACAGATACCGCGCCACCTCGTCGGGTGACAGTCGTCGCTGGCCGTGAAAGGTGCACGTGACGCCGTACTCGTTCTCGATACCGAAGATCCGCTTGTGCACTCCCCCACCCTAGAACCGGCCGGTTACTCTTGCGCGATCACTTTACAAAGTGCATCCTTATGTAAAGCAGTCGGGCTTCGACTAGGAGTGTGTGGGATGCGCGAAGGATCTCTGTCCGGCCGGGCGGCGGTCACGCTCGAGCGTCCAGACTGGCGCGACGGCAAGCGGTATCTATGGTTGCTGGGCGCGGCCGTGCCGGCCTTTCTGTTCGCCGGCTGGGGCATGGTGAACATCACTGGCCTCGGATTGTTCTGGTGGATGGGCCCGCTGTTCGTTTACCTGATCATTCCTGCGCTGGACATCTTGTTCGGCGACGACGCCAGCAACCCGCCGGAACATATCGTGGCGTACCTGGAGCAGGATCGTTACTACCGCTTCGTGACCTACGCATTCCTGCCGCTTCAGCTCGTGGCGTTCTTTGTCGGTTTCTGGCTCATGACCCGCCACGGCGGCCTGCCCGTAATCGACAAGTTGGGCATCGCCTTCACGCTCGGCACCCTGAACGGAATCGCCATCAACACAGCCCACGAACTGGGGCACAAGAAGGAGCACCTGGAGAGATGGTTCGCCAGGATCGCACTAGCTCCGAGCGGCTACGGGCACTTCTTCATCGAGCACAATCGCGGCCACCACGTGCGGGTCGCCACGCCAGAGGACCCTGCCTCGAGCCGGCTGGGTGAATCGTTCTGGGCCTTCTGGCCACGGACGGTGGGAGGGAGCCTGCGCAGCGCGTGGCGTCTGGAACGTGCTCGCCTGCGCCGCATGGACAAGCGAGCCGTCACCCTGCGCAATGACGTTCTCAACGCCTGGGCTATGACGCTCGTGCTGTGGGCTGGCGTCATCGCAATGTTCGGCGCGGCTACGTTGCCCTATCTCGTCATCCAAGCGGTCTTTGCCTTCAGCCTGCTCGAGGCAGTCAACTATCTCGAGCACTACGGTCTCGTACGCCAGCAGTTGCCCAACGGGCGCTGGGAACGGGTGAACCCCCGGCACAGCTGGAACAACAACCACGTCGTAACGAACCTGTTCCTCTACCAGCTGCAGCGCCACAGCGACCACCACGCCAATCCGACGCGGCGCTACCAGGCGCTGCGCCACTTCCAGGAGTCGCCGCAATTGCCGAGCGGGTACGCCACGATGATCGTCCTGTGCTATTTCCCGCCACTGTGGCGGCGAGTCATGGATCACCGCGTACTCGAGCACTACAACGGAGACGTCACGCTGGCCAACATCGCACCCGGCAAGCGGGCGAAGGTTCTGGCACGCTACGCGAAGCAGGCCCAGCGGGGCGGCGCGGCCGCCGTCGCGTAGAACATCTGCGATCATGAAGGCCGTGAGTCGCTACCAGTGCGAGGTCTGCGGCTACGTCTACGACGAAACCATTGGCGAGCCTCATGAGGGATTTGCAGCGGGCACGCCGTGGGCGGAGGTTCCGGATGACTGGTGCTGCCCCGACTGCGGGGTCCGCGAAAAGATCGACTTCATCCCGGTCCAGCCGGGCAACCCACCGGCCTGACGTCGCGCGGCGCGCCTCCGTCGCTTCGGGGCGCGGACCCCGCGCGGTCGTTGGGCACAGCACCGCACTGCGAGACGTGATCATTACGGCGGTCGACGACCTGGCACGTGTGCGTGGATGGTCTGCGACAACGATGTCGGACGTCGCCCGATCGGCCGGTGTCAGCCGCCAGACGGTCTACAACGAGTTCGGCTCGCGCCAGGCTCTCGTCCAGGCCTACGTGACTCGCGAGATCGAGTCGTTGGTTGCCGACGTCGAAGCGCAAGTACGCGGCGGATCGCATGATGCCCACGCCGCGCTGCAGGCCGCGTTCAGCCTGTTCCTGAGGCTGGCCTCCGATGAGCCAGTCGTGCGCATCATCGTTACCAACGCCGAGGGCGGTGAGCTGATCCGATTGCTCACCGAGGTCGGCCGCTCGGTGGCCACCGGCCGGATCGCGAGGCTCATCGTCGAGGTCTGGCCCCAAGTCTCGATGCCGGACGCCGAGGTGCTCGCCGATTCACTCGTGCGCCTCGCGATCAGTCACGCCTTGCTGCCGATGGCGGAGCCCAGCACGACCGCGGCGTCGATTGCCCGGTTGATCGGCCCCTTCGTCGATCAGGTCCTCGGTGTCACCCCGTCAGCTCCAGGATCGGTGTCGAGCCGAGGGTGATCTCGACCTTCGCGATCTGGTCCCGGCTCAGAGAGATGCCGCCGGTGAACCGTGTGACTTGCTCGGGTGTCAGCGTCCAGCTCCCCGCCTCATGAATGTGCCCCTGCCGGTCGAGTACCACCAGCGAATACGAACTTCCGGCCGAGTAGCCCCCGTTGTAGCTGCAGGCGAGCTCGATCTGCGTACCCCAGCTAACCTGGGTGAGAGCCGCGGTGGCATGCACTGGACTCGCCACGATCGGTGACATCGCCCGGGCTCGGGCGGAGCTGTGCTGCCCGGGGACGGTCAGCACGAGGACGAGAGCGATGAGGCACGCGGCCGCCAGGCCGCCGAGGACCGTGACGAACCTAGCCCGGCGCCGCTGCTCGCGCCGGGCGGCCCGAAGCAGGCCCGGCAGCAACGTCTGAGGTACGGACTCTTCGGCGTTGTCGAACACGTCGGCATCCACAGCTGCCAGGAGGCCGACCAACGGTGTGAACTCGCTGACCCGGCGGGTGCACTCGGGGCAGGTTGGCAGATGCCTCTCGAACGCGGTGCGCCCCTGCGGAGACAGGGCGCCGAGGACATAGGCGGCGTCATCGTGGATGAACGGATCGGTTGTCATAGGACGCCTCCTATCTCCTCGAGTGCCAGCCGTAAAGCGCGTAGGGCGTAGTGGGTTCGTGACTTGATCGTGCCCGGCGGGACGCCGAGAGCCTCGGCGGCCTGGGCCACGGACGACCCGCGAAAATAGCACTCGAGCAAGACCGCCCGGTGCTCCATCGACAAGGTGCGCAATGCCGCGGCCACGACGTGCCGGTCGACGGCGTGCTCGGTTCCGTCGCTGACCGCGCGTTCGGGGACGTCCGCGGTCACCCACTCGGGTCGGTTGCGGGCCGCCCGCCATTCGTCGATGACGATTCGCTTGGCCACCGTAAACAGCCAGCCCCGCGCCGAACCATATGACTGGTCGAGCACCTGTGGATTGCGCCAGGCCCGCAACATCGTCTCCTGGACGACATCCTGCGCCCTTATCCGATCGCCGTTCGTCAGATTGACGACGTAGGCCCACAGGGCGCCGGCATGCTCGTCGTGCAGACTACGAAGTAGTTCCGCCTCGGTGGTGCTCACGTTACCTCTGGTCGCTGGGTCGGCAATGGCAGCGGCCGCATGCACGCAGGCGGCGCCAGCGCGAAGCGGTTCGGTGAGCGCCATTGTCCTACTCATCTGCCGTCCACATCACCTGATACGTGTGGGTGCCGGGATCGGTTCAGCGGCCCGTGTCCGTTGACGAAGATCGCCGTTCGCGTGGCTTCCGACGTGCTCGTCAGCGGCGGCCGACAAAGATCCGGTCGGATCAGGCGCCGGGCGCCCTGGCACCCGGTGACTTCCCGTCGCCGTTCTCATCGTGGGGCGGGGTGTCCGCCGGAGCGGGCTCGGCCGCGGGATCGCCGTGATCAGCCGGAAGCAACTCGCTGAGGGTGGCGCCGGTGATGCGGCGAAACTTCCGCTTGCCGCGATTGCGGTCGAGAACCGCGACCTCGAGTTGGCTCGCGGGCAGAGAGCGTGCTCCGCCATCGGGCCCACCCACCGACCCGAGGGCTGCGACCGCGATATTGATGGCGCCGGCCAGGTCGAGGCCAGCCGCGAACGTCCGCCGAGTCTCCGTCGTCAACGCCTCGGCCTGACCACCCATGACGAGGAACTGGGGTTCATCGACGATCGTGCCGTCGTAGGAAAGGCGATAGAGCTGATCGTCGGCCGACGTGTCCCCGACCTCGGCAACGCAAAGCTCGACCTCATAGGGCTTCTGCTGCTCCGTGAAGATCGTGCCCAGCGTCTGCGCGTAGGCGTTGGCCAGCGCCCGCGCGGTGACATCGCGCCTGTCGTAGCTGTATCCACGCAGATCAGCCAGCCGGATTCCGGCGACGCGGAGATTTTCGTACTCGTTGTACTTCCCCACGCCGGCGAAGGCGATCCGATCGTAGATCTCGCTTACCTTGTGCAGCGCGGAACTCGCATTCTCGGCGACGAAGAGCACGCCGTCTGCGTAGGTGAGGACGATGACCCCGCGACCGCGCGCGATCCCCTTGCGTGCGTATTCGGAACGGTCGCGCATGATCTGCTCGGCCGAGGCGTAGAACGGCATGGACATGGCAACTCCCCTCAGGCGCCCGGACGGGATTCGCGTTCGGTCAGCAGCGCACGGACGACGGTGGAGAGTTCGGCGTCCGAGACACGGTTGATCCCCTCAGCCGTCGCGAGCATGACAACCGGGAAGATGCCTCTCGTGAGGTCAGGGCCGCCGGTCG
>JALYIL010000200.1 GCA_030775825.1 Actinomycetota bacterium | reverse complement strand
GCCTTCGGCACGCCCTCAGCAGCCAGCCTCCTGATCAGCGCCCAGTCCTCCAAAGTGATCACTCCTCAATCGTCGAGTGCTCACTTTTCACCGCCGAAACTGTTCAGTTTTCGAGCGCCGTCGACACTCCGAGACGGCACGGTGACCGCGCCCAACAGGAATCCGACCGGAGCGATGAGGCCCGTGGTCAGATCACCGGGTCTGGGCAGACTCAGGTAGGTCGCGAGGCTTGCTTCTCTCGTGACCCGCGGCGGCTGCGGTACCCGACCACGCACTCCCACGCATTGTCTCCTCTCGGTACAGGCGGTACCCAGTTAGACCCCGCATAACCATGCGGATGGCCAGATCGCTGGAGCCGAGCTGACGGGGGCGAATCGTTCAACGGCTCGTGAGAACAGCGGGCCTGAAGGGTATGTATGGCCGGTGACTGAGCATCTAGACCTCCTGACCAAGTCGCGCTCCTGGATCCGCGCGCAGGCCGACACCTATCGCCACGGCGAGGACCGACCGCTACGCGGTTATCTCACTCTGATGTCTATTTACGGGGCCGGAACGCTGGGGGCTTCTCTTGCCGCGAAGGCCGCTGGTCGTCCTACCCCGCAACTGTCGCCCTGGGACGTGACCCAACTGGCCGTGGCCACCCATAGGGTCAGCCGAACCATCGCCAAGGATCCGGTCACCAGTCCGATCCGTGCCCCGTTCACCCAGTACGAGGGTCTGAGCGGTCCGAGCGAACTGCACGAGACGGTACGTAACGATGGCTGGCGGCATTCGGTCGGCGAGCTGCTCACCTGCCCCATGTGCCTGGCTCAATGGGTGGCCACGACCTTCGCGCTGGCCTTGATCGTCGCCCCGCGGCAGGCGCGACTAGTTATGGCGACGTTCACCGCGGTCGCCGGGGCCGACTTCCTGCAACACGCATACGCCAAGGCTCAACAGTTGGCATCGTGACGTCACTCCGCCGGAGCCGCTCCCGCTCCTGGCTTCAAGTGCGCGGACGCGCCCTGCTGTGCCGTCAGCGGATCGCGCCGTTAAGCAGAAGGGTGAGCACGACTGACAACATGAGGGAGATGAGCAACGAGCTCATGATCGGCGCGTAGACATGTGTCCGTGACCCGCGGTAGTGGATGTCGCCGGGCAGCCGACCGAACCCGACCCGGTTCGATCGATATCGCGACGATCGATAGCGTGCGCGGTGCGTGCCGACGCCGAGCAACGACCACATTGCGACGCCGATGATGATCAGTAAGAACAGGCTCATGCAGTACACGCTTCCCGTCTCGGGCAACATCTATGCGGCCCGAGACCTCGGTCACCATTGGGGCCGGCACGGTCTCCGATGCGCGTGGCCCACGGCCGCTGGGAGGCGCCTCGGGACCGTGGCTCTGGGTTGTCGTTGTTGTCGTCCTCCCTGGTTCTCCACTGAGCGAGCAACGTATCCTCCTCCGCAACTCTTGGGCGCGGATACGGGTAAGTCCCGTCGGTCAACGAGACCCGAGATCGTCGGCTCCGCCGCCGGTATGCGTCGTCTCCAGCGACCGTCGACTCCGTCACCTGCGAGTGGGACGGCCAGGTCCGCGTCGCCCCCGCGGGCACCCGTCGCCTGATCTGCTCCTCGCTCGGGAAGACTTTCGGCGTCCCCACCGCGGCTTACATGCGCGGAGCTCGTGACCTCGTCCCCTCGACAGCGTCAGTTGCCCGCCCCGGTGGAAAACGACGATCGAAACGAGACCGAACGGTGATGCCGGCGGCTTGGCTATCGGAGGCACACGCGAGGCAGAGCACTGAAGAGCCGTTGCCCCCCGCCGCATCGATGTACTCTGGCGCTGATGCGCGAGAACCGGACATGGACTGCCACCGTCGGCCCCCGTTCAGGCCGGCTTGACGACAATATTGAGATCCAATGACCGGGCACGGCGCCGTCGGCTGCATCGGCCGGGCGTTCGGAGACCAACCATGTTCGGGCGAGAGATCAACGTTTTCGAACTGACTCGGGCGTAAGACGTAGTCCCAACGCCTGCGCTTCATCTACGGGTCATGTCGTCCGGGTACCCGAGCGGTTGGCGACGGCGGAGGATTTCGTAGCGGACCTGGTCGCCGCGGATGTCCTGCTGCGACTTGCTGTCAACGGCCAGGTTGTGGTCCCCGCTGGTGGCCAACTAAAAGTCCCCACTCCTCGGGGTTGATCAGCTGGTCTTTTGTCGTGCACCTCCTCGGGCTCGGGCTTGTTTCATGCGGTAGCTGTC
>JALYIL010000199.1 GCA_030775825.1 Actinomycetota bacterium | reverse complement strand
GCCTTCGGCACGCCCTCAGCAGCCAGCCTCCTGATCAGCGCCCAGTCCTCCAAAGTGATCACTCCTCAATCGTCGAGTGCTCACTTTTCACCGCCGAAACTGTTCAGTTTTCGAGCGCCGTCGACAGTCACGACCTCGGTGCCAGCGACGCCAGGTCACCCCGAGTAATTTGGAGCGGTCGGAGCGCTGTCATGAGCAGATCCTGAGCGTCGTGGGCGAACGAATGGACGATGGTGGTCGGACGTTGCCGAGGGCGCTCCACGGTTAACCTCGGCGCCCTGTGGCCGGCGGATATGGTGGGTCGGCCGACTGCGATGAGCTCGATGCCGCAGCCCGAGGTCAATGCCGAGGGCCGCTGTCGTGGTGAGCAGGAGCGCGATGTCGGACCAGGTGGGCTGCCCGCCGTGCCAGCTGCGGGCGAGGACATATCCGGTCCAGACGAAGGCGGCGCCCCATCCCACCGCGCCAATAGTGTTGATCAACGCGAAGACACGATAAGGGGTGCTTGCGAGACGACCGGAGAGAACGGCTCGTACGTGAAGCATCCCAATCAGCCACGTGGGGAGTCGACGCGTAGGCTGCCACCGCCGCAGGTGCAATTGGATGCGGGGCCCATAGCGGCGCCGCAGTAGAAAGCCCGCGTGATCGGAGGCGATGAGCCAACCGAGTCCTCCGAGTAGAGCCGATCCCAAACCAAGATGTTGCTGGAAGCCGACTACACCGCACAGTGTGCTGCCGCTGCGCGTTAGGCCACTCTTGGCAACCCATGGCGCTGACCCGCCCAGGTCGGCTGAGGGTGGCAGAGAAGCAGTGCGCTCGGGAACCGCCGCGCGCTGAGCGCTCGTAGGGAGCAGAGCGCGAGGACCTATGAACCGGTAGGCATGCAAGGGGTTCCTCGTTCTGTGTCGTATCGACCGGGTCGTTTCGTCCAACTGTGTGGTTGCGGTACTCATTGGCACGCAGGCCACGCGCTGCGAGTGGACATGTACCGACTAATACGGTCGCGAGTTACACCCAGGCGCCGAACCAAATCCGTGCGCGATGCCCCTGCGGTCACGAAGCAATGGCGTGCTGTGCCTCAGGCGCTGTGCCGCCGACAGCCGCGGCCTGCAGCTCGCGCTCAAGGAAACGTGTAGGCCTGGCCTCAGCCGCGGCGCCGGCAGGCCAACGCGTTCGAGCGGTCTGAGGTCGCTCAGCGGACGCGGCCGCTCGATCCCGTGGTCAGATAGCGAAGGTTGCGTCGGCCACGGACGATCCGGTGGAGGTGACGAGCTTGGCGCCGCGGAGGTGGCTGACGTCGACGGATCCGATGGTCTTGGAGAACTGTCCCGTACCGTCATGGACGGTGAAGGTTCCGAAGGCGACGGTTGACCCGTCATCGACCTGGAGCATGCATTTGATCGGTCCGTCGTAGTTGGGATCGACCACGTTCATGAAGACCCAAGAGGGACTACCGCGGTAGGCGACGATCTGCCCTAGGACTTGACCCTCGGCGGTTTGGAACGTCCCCGTCCTTAGCGCGGTCCCCTGCGGTGCTTGCACGGCGACGCGGGTCGTCGCCGGATGGGTCAGGGCCTCGGTTGCGAACGCGGTTGCGGCCACCAACACCGCGGCTGCTGCAGCAGCGAGGAGCGCCGCGCGAGCACGGTGTGTCGAAGCCGGCCGGATCTGCTTCGTGTTCTGGTTGTTCAGTTGGTCGGACAGCTGCCGGAACAGGCAATCGGTGAACGCGGCTGTCGGGGCGCCGTCACCTGGTCGGGCTGATCGCAGCTCGATGGCGGCCCGCAGCACGTCGACGTCGTCTGGATCGACTCGAAACCGCTTCGGGCTCCGGTCGGTGGCAAGCGCGTCGATGAAGGCCGACAGTCTGCGGGCGGTCATTGCTGTAACTCCGCGGCGAGGTTGGCGGCCATCCGCAGCGCGCGGTGTTGGAGTACTTTCGCGTTGCTGACACTGATCTGCATGGTGTGTGCCGCCTCCTTGATTGAGCACGCCTCCAGGAACCGCAACTCGAGGATGCGCCGGTACCGCTCCGGCAGGCCTTGGAGGATCTTGCCGGCCCGGATCGGTGCGTCGCTGGGTTGTTCGTCCCCGGATACGTCGGTGAGATACCGGATATCGGTGTCAGGGTCGATGGTGGTCACCGGCTGACCGAGGCGGCGACGCCAATGGGAGGCGAGGACCGTCTTGGCAGTGATCAGCAGGTAGGCCCTGACCTCACCTTTCGACGAGGGCAGTCGCATCGGGCGCAGAGAGGAGCTGAAGACCTCTGAGGTGAGGTCCTCCGCGTCTGGCCGGTTACCGACCCGTGCGTACATCAGCCGGTAGAGCCGGTCGATGTTGTCGCGGTAGACCGTCTCCCAGTCGCTGTAGGCGTTGTCGTCAACCACATGCAGATGGGGAACGCCGCCACCGCTCACCACGGATTGCGCACGCACGGCTGGTCGGGAGGATCGAGATGCATTAATCATGTCACCTGTAATAGGAGTAGGGGTTACACCCGGCAGATCGGAGGCTCCTGCGGGAGCCGACGCGGGGCGGATAGCCTGGATCGCACCGCGCCCGGCGGTGGGATGCTTGAGCGCTCGAACCGGCGACTAGTTAGAGCTTGTCCCAGCGAACACGTTCCCACGATGCGATGACCCAGCACGGAGCATCTCCGCTGTGGCGGTCTCCAAGATAGCGATCGGCGACGCACGACGCGAAAGTGCCCACAACACCGCGACGCTGACCGTGATGAGTCCAGCCTCGAGAATCAGAGACAGCGTGCCGACCCAG
>JALYIL010000198.1 GCA_030775825.1 Actinomycetota bacterium | reverse complement strand
GGCCCGGATTCCCGGGCCCGGTCAGCTGCCTGCCTACTAGTCGACGGTAATCGTGGCCGCAGGCGGCTCGTCGGGTACCAGCACGTCGGCCTTGGCCTCGCCGCGGAAGCTGAACTTCTTCGGCCCGTCCTTGACCATGATGTCCTCCGGCACCGCGTCGACGACCACGATCTGGCCGGGCGTCAACTCGCCGAACAGGATCTTCTCGCTCAGCGCGTCCTCGATCTCGCGCTGGATCGTGCGCCGCAGCGGACGAGCACCCAGCACGGGGTCGTAACCCTTCTTCGCGAGCAGCTGCTTGGCGTCGGTCGTGAGCTCCAGGCCCATGTCCTTGTTGCGCATCTGCACGTCCAGCCGGGCGATCATCAGGTCGACGATCTCCACGATCTCTTCCTGGGTCAGCTGGTGGAACACGATGATGTCGTCGATGCGGTTGAGGAATTCAGGCCGGAAGTGCTGCTTGAGCTCGTCGTTGACCTTGTTCTTCATCCGCTCGTAGGTGCTGCTCTCATCGTTGGACCCCTGGAAGCCCAGGCTGACCGCCTTCGAGACATCGCGCGTGCCGAGGTTCGTGGTGAGGATCAGGACGGTGTTCTTGAAGTCCACGATCCGGCCCTGGCCGTCGGTGAGCCGGCCGTCCTCGAGCACCTGCAACAGCGTGTTGAACACGTCCGGGTGAGCCTTCTCGACCTCGTCAAAGAGCACCACGCTGAACGGCTTGCGGCGGACCTTCTCGGTCAGCTGACCACCCTCGTCGTAACCGACGTAACCAGGGGGGGCACCGACCAGCCTCGAGACCGTGTACCGGTCGTGGAACTCGGACATGTCGAGCTGGATCAGGGCGTCGTCCTCACCGAACAAGAACTCTGCCAAGGCCTTGGACAGCTCGGTCTTACCCACGCCGGACGGGCCGGCGAAGATGAACGAGCCACCGGGACGCTTCGGGTCCTTCAGGCCGGCGCGGGTACGCCGGATGGCCTGGCTGACCGCCTTGATCGCCTGCTGCTGGCCGACGACGCGCTTGTGCAGCTCGTCCTCCATGCGGAGCAGCCGCGAGGTCTCCTCCTCGGTCAGCTTGAAGACCGGGATGCCCGTCCACGTCGCCAGGACCTCGGCGATCTGCTCGTCGTCGACCTCAGCGACGACGTCGAGATCGCCGGCCTTCCACTCCTGCTCGCGCTTGGCCTTGTCGGCCTGGAGCGTCTTTTCCTTGTCCCGCAGCGAGGCTGCCTTCTCGAAATCCTGTGCGTCGATCGCCGATTCCTTCTCGCGACGGACGTCAGAGATCCGCTCGTCGAACTCGCGAAGGTCCGGGGGCGCGGTCATGCGACGGATGCGCATACGGGCGCCGGCTTCGTCGATCAGGTCGATCGCCTTGTCCGGAAGGAACCGGTCGCTGATGTAGCGGTCGGCCAAGCCCGCCGCCGCCACGAGTGCGGCGTCTGTGATCGAGACGCGGTGGTGTGCCTCGTACCTGTCCCGCAGCCCTTTGAGGATCTCGATGGTGTGCGCGACGGTGGGTTCGCCGACCTGAACCGGCTGGAATCGCCGCTCGAGGGCGGCATCCTTCTCCAGGTGTTTGCGGTACTCGTCCAGGGTCGTAGCGCCGATGGTCTGCAGCTCGCCGCGGGCGAGCATCGGCTTGAGGATCGATGCGGCGTCGATCGCGCCCTCGGCGGCACCCGCACCCACCAGGGTGTGAATCTCGTCGATGAACATGATGATGTCGCCGCGGGTGCGGATCTCCTTGAGCACCTTCTTCAAGCGTTCCTCGAAGTCGCCGCGGTAGCGGGAGCCGGCTACCAGCGAGCCGAGGTCCAAGGTGTAGAGCTGCTTGTCCTTCAGGGTCTCCGGGACCTCGCCTCGGACGATGTCCTGCGCCAGGCCCTCGACGACCGCAGTCTTCCCCACTCCGGGCTCGCCGATGAGCACGGGGTTGTTCTTCGTCCGGCGGCTGAGCACCTGCATGAGCCGCTCGATCTCCTTCTCGCGGCCGATGACCGGGTCGAGCTTGCCTTCGCGGGCCGACTGGGTGAGGTTGCGGCCGAACTGGTCCAGGACGAGCGAGGTGGACGGCGTGGACTCCGACGCGGTACCCGCCGGTTCCTTGCTCTGGTAGCCGTTGAGCAACTGGATGACCTGCTGACGGACCTTGTTGAGGTCGGCGCCCAGTTTGACGAGGACCTGGGCCGCAACGCCCTCGCCCTCCCGGATGAGGCCGAGCAGGATGTGCTCGGTCCCGATGTAGTTGTGGCCGAGCTGAAGCGCCTCGCGCAGGGAAAGCTCGAGAACCTTCTTTGCCCGGGGCGTGAATGGGATGTGCCCGCTAGGGGCCTGCTGGCCCTGGCCGATGATCTCCTCGACCTGCTGGCGAACCGCATCGAGTGAAATACCGAGCGACTCGAGGGCCTTCGCGGCGACGCCTTCGCCCTCGTGGATCAGGCCGAGCAGGATGTGCTCGGTCCCGATGTAGTTGTGGTTGAGCATCCGGGCCTCTTCTTGGGCCAGGACGACAACCCGCCGCGCGCGGTCAGTGAACCTCTCGAACATGGACAGTCTCCTTCCGCGCATGATCCCGCTACGGGTAACTGTAGTCCGCGCGGTGTATACCCACCCAACGATGCAGCGAGCCCGGTGATGCCCGCCGCGTGTCCGCTCACAGCGAACCGGGCCGTCTCGGCCTCGCCCAGGGACCGGCCGGGCGCCGCTACCCGGGCTCCAGGATTGGGGCCGCGCTTCAGGAGCTGCGCTTCAGGAGCTGAGAGTGCCTGGATAGGAGAGATCAGCGCCCCGGTGAAGCACCCGGTTGCCATCGTCGACGAAGACGACTCGAGGCTCGAAGGCCTTCGCCTCCACGTCGGGCACCGACGCGTAACTGATGATGATCACCAGATCCCCGGTGTGCACGAGGTGGGCGGCGGCTCCGTTGATCCCGATCACGCCGGAGCCCCGGCTTCCCTCGATCACATAGGTTTCCAGCCGCGCGCCGTTGGTGACGTCGACCACCGCCACTTGCTCGCCGGGCAGGAGGTCCGCGGCATCCATCAAATCGGCGTCGATCGTGATCGAGCCGACGTAGTTCAGGTCAGCCTGGGTTACGGTCGCCCGATGCACCTTGCTCTTGAGCATCGTGCGGTACACGCCTGTCATGCCTACGAGGGTAGGGTCCCTCGGTCGATGGCTTCACGCCTTGGTGAGGAGTTCCACATGGCAGAGATCCTGCTCGGTTCGATCCCGAACGGCTCCAACCGGCTCGAGGGTTACGTTGCCCGCCCGGCCGGCCCCGGGCCCTGGCCAGGAGTTGTAGCAATACACGAGGCGTGGGGGCTCGACGATGTGATGAGGCGGCAGGCGGACCGGCTGGCCGCGGCGGGCTACCTCACCCTGGCTCCCGACCTGTTCAGCGATGGCGGCGCGGTGCGGTGCGTGGCGGCCACGATGCGGTCGCTGGTGATCGCCAGGGGCAAGCCGTTCGCAGACATCGAGGCCTCTCGCTCCTGGCTCGACGCCCAGGGGGATTGCACCGGAAAGATCGGCATCATCGGCTTCTGCATGGGCGGCGGATTCGCGCTCGCCGTCGCCGACACCGGATTCGACGTCGCCTCCGTGAATTACGGCATTCTGCCGCGCAACGCCGACGGAGCATTGGCACAATCGTGCCCAATAGTCGCCAGTTATGGCGCAAAGGATTTCGGCGCGAGCAAGACTGTGCGGCGCCTGGACGAGACGCTTACGAAGTTCGGAGTGGAGCACGACGTGAAGCTCTATCCGCAGGCCGGCCACTCATTTCTCAATGATGCGCCCAATGGCCCGCGGCCGCTGCGCCCTTTGCTGAAGGTCCTACACATGGGCCCCGAGCCGGCCTCCGCGGCAGATGCGTGGCACAGAATCGAAGAATTCTTCGCCGCGCACCTCGCCTGAGCGCCCATTAGCCGCGCGACTGAACCGCTGGCACCGATGATTGGTCAGTGTTTTGCGTGGTACGCCTCGAGAATGGTGGCCGGAATGCGGCCTTTCTCGCCCACCTGAAGCCCGCTCTTACGCGCCCACTCACGAATCGCCTGGGTCTGCTCACGGTCGCTGCGCGCAACCGACCGGCCCCCTCGAACCCTGCCTGAGGCGCGCGCTGAGCGGCGCGCGCTCGCGACGTACACGGCGAGCGAATCACGCAGTTTCCCGGCGTTTTTTGCAGACAGATCGATCTCGTAGTTCGCGCCATCGATTCCGAACGTGACGGTTTCAGCTGCGTCACCACCATCGAGATCGTCGATCAACTGCACGATGTGCTTCTGTGCCATGCGAGTCCCTTCCGTTGAATCCCACCCCCGCTAAACCCTAGCGCAGATGAATATGCGCGCGAAGCAGGGCGGCTCAGAGCGGCTTCAGCAACGGAAAAAGGATCGTCTCTCGAATTCCCCGGCCGGTGAGCAGCATGACAAGGCGGTCGAGGCCGAGACCCATGCCACCGGTCGGTGGCATTCCGTATTCCAGGGCGCGCAGAAAGTCCTCGTCCAACTGCATGGCCTCGGCATCACCCTTTGCCGCCGCCAGAGACTGCTGTACCAGTCGTCGGCGCTGCTCGACGGGATCGACCAATTCCGAATAGGCCGGGGCGATCTCGACCCCGCCGATGATCAAATCCCAGGCTTCAGCGAGTCGCGGGTCCTGCCGATGCGGGCGCGCCAAGGGCCGGACATCGACCGGATAGTCGGTGACGAAGGTGGGCTGGATCAGGGTGTGTTCGACCAGCTTCTCGTACAGTTCCAGGACGATCTCGCCGGCCGAGAACTGCGGCTTGAGCGCGACCGATAGCCGGTCGGCGTGCGCCCGCAGCACGGTCGCCGGGGTGTCCGCGGTCACCGCCTCGCCGACCGCCCCGGACACCGCGTCATGAACGGTGAGGACCTGCCACTCGCCCGCCAGATCGATCTCGACGCCCGCGGCGGTGACCGGAACCTCGGCGTCCGCGGCGCGGGCGGCGTCGAGGATCAGCGACCGGGTGAGCACGGCCATGGTGTGGTAGTCGCCGTAGGCCTCGTAGGCCTCCAACAGCGTGAACTCGGGCGAGTGGGTCGAGTCGACGCCCTCGTTGCGGAAGGTCCGCCCGATCTCATACACCCGCTCGATACCACCGACGATGCACCGCTTCAGGTAAAGCTCGGTGGCGATACGCAGTGACATGTCCAGGTCGAAGGCATTCAGATGAGTGTGGAAGGGACGAGCGGCCGCGCCACCGTGGATCGTCTGCAGGACTGGCGTCTCGACCTCCAGGAACCCTCGCTCATGCAGCGTTTCGCGAACCGATCGTGTGACGGCGGCCCGCGTACGCACCATCTCGAGAGCCTCCGGGCGCACGATGAGATCGACGTAGCGCTGGCGGACGCGGGTCTCCTCCGAAAGCGGCTTGTGGGCGACCGGGAGCGGGCGCAAGGCCTTCGCCGTGATTCGCCAGTCATCGGCGAGAACGGACAGCTCTCCGCGTTTGGAGGAGATCACCTCACCGTGTACGTAGACGAGATCGCCCAGGTCGACATCTGCCTTCCACGCCGCCAGTGACTGCTCGCCGACGTGGTCGAGGGAGAGCATCACCTGAAGCTCTACGCCGGCCTCACGCAACATGGCGAAGCAGAGCTTGCCGCTGTTGCGGATGAAGATCACCCGACCCGTGACGCCAATGTACTGGCCAGTTTCGGCGCCGGGTTCGAGTTCCGGATGCTTGGCCCGGACGCTGGCGAGCGACTCGGTGCGTTCCACTTTCACCGGAAAGGGAGCGGTCCCGGGCTCTGCCATCAGCCGGTCGTACTTGGCCCGCCGAACCCGCATCTGCTCAGGAAGGTCGTCTGAGTCGCCTGTGGGCTCACCGTCATTCACCATGGCAGCCTATCGAGGCGGCGGCACGGCCCGCGGCTGACGAATGTCATGCCAGAAAGCGCGCGCCTCACACTGCCGCTGGCGCCAGCGGTAGGGCAGGGTCGTAGCCATGATGACCGATGTCCCCACCACCACTACCGCTGGTATCCAGCTCTCCGGGCTCGCCAAGTCCTTCAGATCCTCCGCCGGCCCGGTCCATGCGGTGCGCGGCATCGACGTATCGATCGCCCCTGGCGAGACGGTCGCGCTGCTCGGGCCGAACGGGGCAGGCAAGTCCACGACGATCGACATGATGCTCGGCCTGTCCCGACCCGACGCCGGAACGGTGTCGGTCTTTGGCATGTCCCCTGCGCAGGCGATCGCGTCCGGGGCGGTCGGCGCGATGCTCCAGGTCGGTGGCGTCATCCAGCACCTGTCGGTCCGAGAGCTCATCACGATGGTGGCGAGCCTGTATCCCGAACCGCTCGGCGTCGACGAGGTCATCGAGCTCACCAAGATCGGGGATCTGGCAGATCGAAAGACCTCGAAGCTGTCCGGGGGGCAGACGCAACGGCTGCGCTTCGCCATCTGCCTGGTCAGCAATCCCGACCTGCTGGTGCTCGACGAGCCGACCGTCGCTCTCGACGTCGAGGGGCGCCGCGATTTCTGGACGACGATGCGCGCCTTCGCCTCGCGCGGCAAGACGGTGATCTTCGCGACGCATTACCTCGAGGAGGCCGATGCGTACGCCGACCGGATCATCCTGATGGCGCACGGACGCATCGTGGCCGACGGCGCGGCTACCCAGATCAAGGCCACGGTGGGCCTGCGCACCATCCGCGCGACGCTGCCCGACCCGGATCTCGCCGCGCTGGCCATGCTTCCCGGCGTAACCAATGTCGACACCCGCGGTGACGCGGTGATCATGAATTGCTCGAACTCCGACTCCGCGCTCCGGGCGTTCCTGCCGGCGTGGCCGGCGGCCTGCGACATCGAGGTGACGGGAGCAGGTCTGGAGGAGGCGTTCCTGCACCTCACCGGCGATACCGATGCCGATGCCGATGCCGATGCCGGCGCCCACGCCCATGCCGACGCCGGCATCGGCGCAACCGAAGGGATCGCCCGATGAGCTCCTTGACCTACACCCGCTTCGAACTTTTGCGAACGGTTCGCGACCGCCAGTCGTTCATGTTCAGCCTGATCTTTCCGATCATCATGTACTTCCTGCTCGCCGGCCCGAACAAGAACAACCACAACTTCGGCGGCGACGCGACGCGCCATACCGGCTTGTTCGCCCCGCAGTACTACATGGTCGGGCTGCTCGCGTTCGGCGCGATGATCGCCGTGCTGTCCGGCGGTGCCCGCATCGCCGCGGAGCGAACGATCGGCTGGAACCGGCAGCTGCGGCTGACGCCGCTGTCGGCCCGCGCCTATCTCCGAACCAAGATCGTTACTGGATACCTGATGGCGGTGATCAGTATCGGCCTGCTCTACATCGCCGGGAGCGTGCTGGGGGTGCGGTTGCCGTTCGGTAGCTGGGTCCACATGACGTTCCTGATCCTGGTGGCGCTGATCCCGTTCGCCGCGCTGGGCATCGCGATGGGTCACCTGCTCAATGACACCGCCGCGGGGCCGGCCATGGGTGGCGGTGTCTCGCTGTTCGCCTTCCTGGGCGGTACGTGGTTCCCGATCACCGGCGGGGGGCTGTTCGTCGGGTTTTGCAAGGCGCTGCCCTCCTACTGGCTGGTGCAGGCCGGCCATATCGGGCTCGGCGCGACCAATCCCTGGCACGCCCAGGCGTGGCTGGTCATCGCCGCCTGGTCAGTGGCCTGCATTGGCTTGGCAGCGTGGGCGTACCGTCGCGACACGCGGCGCGCGTGAAGCGCGGCCACCTTCGCCGGCTCGCCACGACCGCTGAGCGGATCAGTCCGAGGGCGGCCAGTCCAGGTCTCGACAGCGACCAGCTCGAGGTGGGTGAGGTCGAGCGTCTGCAGGTACACGCGGGAGGCGCCGATCGCGGCGAGCTCGCCTATCCGGTCCACGACCTGCGCCGGCGTACCGGCGAGCTCGGTGGCGCAAGTCATCGGGCTCTCGACCGATCACCTCAGCTCGGCGGCGAACCTGCCCAGTCGAAGGCAATAGTGGTCGGAGCGAAAGACGGCATCGAAGCCCAACTGCTCGGCGGCCCGGGCAACGCGGAGCAGGTCGTCGTATTCGCCGCCCTGCTGGGGCTCGGTGAAGATTCGCAGATCCACGCTTCGAGCCTATCCGTCGCGCGGCCGCCTGGACCCGATAGCTACAGGTTGCGCTCGTAGATCAGGCGCAAGCCCAACAGCGTGAGATCGGGCTCGTAGCGCGTGACGGTCTCGCAATGCTCGATGACCAAGGTGGCCAGGCCGCCCGTCGCGATCACTTCCACGGCGCCAGGGTCCTGCGGGTGCAGAGACACCCTCAGTCGGCGCACGAGTCCGTCGACCTGGCCGGCGAACCCGTACAGGATTCCCGACTGCAGTGCCTCGACGGTGCTCTTGCCGATGGGCCCACGAGGAGCGACGAGCTCCACCTTGCGCAGCTGAGCGGCCCGGGCAGCGAGCGCGTCCAGGGAGATCTCGATGCCCGGGGCAAGCGCGCCGCCGAGGAATTCACCCTTCTCGCTCACCACGTCGAAGTTCGTCGTCGTACCGAAGTCGACGACGATCGTCGGGCCTGCGTTGAGGTGGTGGGCCGCGAGGGTGTTGACGATGCGGTCGGCGCCCACCTCTTTGGGGTTCTCGTACTGAAGGCTGACCCCGGTCCGCACCCCCGGCTCCACCAGGACCGTCGGGATGTGCGGGTAGTACGTGGCAAGCATGACTCGCAGCTCGCGCAGGGCGGCGGGGACCGTCGAGCATGCCGCGGTGCCGGTGATCTCATGGTCGGTCAGCAGGCCGCGAAACGTCAGGGCCAACTCGTCCGCGGTGTTCCTGGCATCTGTCTTGATTCGCCAGGATCGCTCGAGCTTCTCACCGTCGAACACGCCGAGCACCGTGTTGGTGTTTCCAATGTCGATCGCCAGCAGCATTGCCTGCGTCCTAAGTCTCTGTGTTCAGCCCGATGTCTCTATGTCCAACCCGATGTCGAGCACCGGCGCGGAATGCGTGAGCGCACCGACTGAAAGGTAGTCGACTCCGGTCTCGGCCACCTCGCGGGCGTTGCCCAGCTGCAATCGACCTGAGGCTTCGAACTTCACCCGCCCGGCGCCGTAGCGGACGATCTCTCGCATCCGCGCCGGCGTCATATTGTCGAGGAGAACGAGAGTGGCACCCGCGTCGATGACCTCCAAGGCCTGCTCGACGGTGTCGACCTCGATTTCGATCGTCAGGTCGGGGTAAGCGCTGCGGACGAGCTCGAAGGCTCTCGCCACCCCGCCGGCCGCAGCGACGTGGTTGTCCTTGACCAGGGCTGCGTCCGACAGCGAGAGGCGATGGTTCACGCCCCCGCCGCAGCGCACGGCGTACTTCTGCAGTGCCCGCAGGCCAGGCAACGTCTTTCGGGTGTCTCGGATTTGCGCCCCGGTGCCCTCGACGGCGTCCACCCACTGCCGGGTCACCGTGGCAATTCCGCTGAGGTGCCCCAGCAGGTTCAGGGCGGTCCGCTCGGCCGTAAGCAGGTCACGAACCGGGCCGCGGATGGTCGCGAGAACCTCGCCGGCCACCACCCGTGCTCCGTCGGCGGCGCCCAGCTCGACACGAAGGCGTCCTTCACTGACCGTCTGGAACACGTAGGCGGCGATGGGCAGTCCGGCGACCACTCCGCCGGCCCGCGGAACCAGATCGGCCGCCGCCAATGCCCCCGCCGCGATGGTCGCCGCTGTAGTGAGGTCACCTGCCGCGCCTAGATCCTCCTCGAGCGCGCGGGCCACAACCTCCTCGACGACGTGGCGGGCAAGTCCGGGGGCGAGTTCGTCGCTCACGCGCCGTCCCCCTTCTCGGGTGCGCTCGGATCGAGGATGCCCTTTGCGGTCCGGTCGAATTCGGCGTGCAGGCCGCCATCGGGCAGCAGCCTGATGTCCAGGTGCCCGCGCCACTGCTCGTCGTCGGTGGCGGGGAAATCGTCGCGCCAGTGCGAGCCGCGAGTCTCCTCGCGCAGGCGAGCCGCGTGCACCAGCACCGAAGCGACAGTGAGCAGGTTTGTCGCTTCCCAGCTCTCGGTGTCCGGTTCGCCGGGAAAATCAGCCGCCAAGGCGGCCAGCCCGCGATCGGCGTCATCCAGGCCCTTGAGATCACGGAGCACGCCGGCCTCGCGCGACATCAGTTGCTGCAGGTGGGGGCGGGCGGCGCTGCCCACCAGGCCGCCCTGTTGGGGCCTACCCTGCTGGTGCACGGGGGCGCCCGGCTGGGGCACGAAATCGCCCATCCCCGCCGAGGGCGCAACCCCCGCCATGATGGTGTCGGCTATCCGCCGGCCGAAGACCAAACCTTCGAGCAGCGAGTTGGAGGCCAGCCGGTTGGCGCCGTGCACTCCGGTGCACGCGGCCTCCCCGCACGCGAACAGACCGGGCACGCACGACTGCCCACGCAGGTCGGTCCGGACTCCCCCACTCGCGTAGTGACTGGCTGGGACCACGGGGATCAGGTCATGGACCGGGTCGATGCCGTGGCTCAGCAAGCTCGCGTGGATGGTGGGAAACCGAACGCGCCATTTCTCGGCGCCGAATCCCCGCGCGTCAAGCCACACGTGCTCGGCGTGTGTCCGCGCCATGCGCCGCACGATCGCCTTGGCCACGACGTCGCGCGGGGCGAGGTCATCGAGCTCGTGCTGACCCTGCATGAAGCGAACGCCGGCGTCGTCGACGAGAAACGCGCCTTCGCCGCGCACCGCTTCGCTGACCAGCGGCTGCTGCCCGCGCGACTGCGAACCGAGCCAGGCCACAGTCGGATGGAACTGCACGAACTCCAGGTCGCGCACGAGCGCCCCCGCCCGCAGCGCGGCGGCAACGCCGTCACCGGTCGACACGCTCGGGTTCGTCGTGGACGCGAAGACCTGACCGATGCCCCCGGTGGCCAGCACCACCGCCTGGGCGCTCACCGCACCGACGCCGTCGCGCTGCCCTTCGCCCATGACGTGCAGGGTGAGCCCGGCGATTGCCCCAGCACTGTCGAGCAGCAGGTCGAGCACCAAGGCGTGCTCGAGGACCTCCACGCCCTCGGCGTCGAGCACCCGCGTCACCAGGGCACGCTCAATCTCGGCTCCGGTGGCGTCGCCGCCGGCGTGGGCGATGCGATCGCGACGGTGTCCACCCTCTCGGGTCAGGGAGATTCCGCCGTCGCGTCCACGGTCGAAGCGGGCGCCGATCTGGGCGAGCTCGCGTACCGCCGCCGGGCCCTCCCGGACCAGGACCCGGACCGCCGCCTCGTCACAGATGCCGCCGCCGGCGAGGATCGTGTCGGCGAAATGCTGCTCCGGCGAGTCCCCCGCGCCCAGTGCCGCGGCGATTCCGCCCTGGGCCCAGCGCGTGGACCCTGCAGCGATGAGGTCCTTCGTCACGACCATGACGCGCAGCGAGGATTGCCGGGAGATGTGCAACGCGGTGCTCAGCCCGGCGATGCCGGAGCCGACGACCACGACGTCGGAGTCCGCCGTCCAGCCCGGTGCTGGAGCCCGGAGCCGGCGGGGAAGGGTCACAGCGCGATCTCCGTGTTGTCGATGAGCCGGGTAGAGCCGACGCGGGCAGCGACGAGCAGGCGCGCCGGCCCGCGCGCGGGCGCGGGACCGAGGTCAATCCCGCGCAGCTCCAGGTAGTCGACGGCCACGCCGCGCTCGGCGGCGAGGAC
>JALYIL010000197.1 GCA_030775825.1 Actinomycetota bacterium | reverse complement strand
ATCGACGGCTGTTCGACCGTCGGCGGGCCACCGGGGAGCCCGCCACCCGGGCCGTCCGGATCCGGGTCGGGGCCGTCATCGCCTTTCGGGCCGTCGCTGGCACTGTCGTCGGCACCGCCCTCGAACGCAGCGGCACCACCCGCGAGCGCATCGTCAAGCTGCTGCTCGTCCAGCCCCGGCGCGTCGAACGGGTTGCGGCGCCGCCGGTGCGGGAGGGCGAGGCGCGCCGCCGAACGAATGTCTTCGGCACCGACCTCCGTGCGCCCATGCCAGGCAGCGTGCGCGACTGCGGCGCGCGCGGTGACGATGTCAGCCCGCAGCCCGTCGACACCGAAGGCCGCACATACCGAAGCGATCTGGTGCAGCGCGTCGTCAGGCAGCTCGACTGAGGCCACGAGGGTCCGGGCCGCGATGATGGATCGGGCCAATTCGTCCTCCTCGGCGGCGAATCGCCGCACGAAAGCGACCGGATCCAGATCGAACGCGAGCCGACGGCGGACAACCTCGGCGCGGAGCACCGGATCGCCCGGCGCGCTCACCTCGACCGTCAGACCGAAGCGGTCGAGCAGCTGGGGGCGCAGCTCGCCCTCCTCCGGGTTCATCGTCCCGACGAGGAGGAACCTGGCCGCGTGCCGGACGGAGACGCCCTCACGCTCGACGTAACTGGTTCCCAAGGCGGCCGCATCGAGCAACAGGTCGACGAGGTGATCGTGCAGCAGGTTGACCTCGTCGACGTAGAGGACACCGCGATGAGCGGCGGCCAGCAGCCCCGGCTCGAACGACTTCACGCCCTGTGTCAACGCCCTCTCGATGTCCAGGGAGCCAGTGAGGCGGTCCTCCGACGATCCGACCGGCAGCTCGACCAACCGGGCCGACCGCAGCTCTACCGGACCGTCAAGCGGATGCGGACCGTCCGGACACTGGGCGTCCGGGTCAGACGGATCGCAGGAAAACCGGCAGCCGGCGACGACGGCGACCGATGGCAACACCGCCGCCAGCGCGCGCACCGCGGTGGACTTCGCGGTGCCCTTCTCTCCGCGCACCAGCACGCCGCCAACGGCCGGAGAGATCGCGTTGAGAATGAGTGCCAGCCGCATGTCGTCCATGCCGACGACAGCGCTGAACGGGTAGGAAATCACGATGGGCCAACAGCTACGGTCAATGCCATGTCGTGCCTCTTCCAACACCTCGTGGACAGGTCCTACAGTGCCGTGGCCGGTCTCCTGGCTTGCAGGTGCTGAGCTTCCAGCGGCCGATCCGCCTTCCCGGACGAGCACGTCCAGTGGCTTCCGCCTCGCGGCGGTGTGGATCGGTTGTACCTGCTCACAGTGGCGAGGGCCGCTCCGGCATCACACCGGATTCCCGAGCACCACGGCGTCTGGAACCCTAGGCCTGCCGCTGGCGCGGCGGCAAGGCGGGTGGGCGGACCGGGCGTGATCGGGACACCGCCGCGCGGTGGTAACGCCGCCCTGCGGCAGACTGCACGGCGTGGCCGTTCCAGCAGTCTGCGTCGTCGGGATCGGTGCCGACGGCTGGCCCAGCCTCAGCGCCTCGGCCCAGCAGGTCCTGCGTGACGCGGAGGTCATTGCAGGCAGCGAGCGCCAGCTCGGCCTGGTCGCCGGCCAGACCGGAGCAGACATGCGGCCATGGCCTTCGCCGATGATGCCTGCGGTTGCCGAACTCGTGCAGACCTGCCGCGGCAAGCGCCTGGCCGTGCTCGCGAGCGGCGACCCGATGTTCTTCGGCATCGGCACCGCGCTGGTCCGGCTGCTCGCCCCACAGACCGTCGCCATCCTCCCCAGCCCCTCGTCGGTCTCGCTCGCCTGTGCCCGGCTTGGATGGCCCGCTGAGGAGATCGAGGTCGTGAGCCTCGTCGGTCGTCACGCCGCGACATTGCACCCTGCAGTGCAACCCGGTCGCCGACTGATCGTTCTGGTCAGCGGTGGAGATGCCACGAGGACGGCGGCAGCGCTGATCACCGCTCGCGGCTACGGAGCCAGCGCGCTGACCGTCCTCGAACAACTCGGCTGCCCTGATGAACGCATCGTCGAAGGCACTGCCGCGGACCCCCCTCATAGCAACGGCGACGCGCTGGTCGCCCTCGCAATTGACTGCGCCGCCTACCCGGCCGCGCCCATCTTGCCGCGCTCGCCGGGATTGCCGGATACGGTTTACGAGCATGACGGGCAGCTCACCAAGCGCGAGGTACGCGCCGTGAGCCTTGCCGCTCTCGCACCTGTTCCAGGACAGTTGCTCTGGGACGTGGGTGCCGGCTCAGGCAGCGTCGGCATCGAGTGGATGCGCACCCACCCGGCGTGCCGGGCGATCGCCGTGGAGCCACGCGAGGATCGTCGGCACAGGATCGTCCGTAACGCCGAGGCTCTCGGCGTGCCCACCCTCGAAGTGATCGCCGGCTCGGCACCGGGCGCTCTGGCTGACCTGCCGCGGCCCGACGCGGTGTTCGTCGGCGGCGGAGTGAGCGTGCCCGGCGTGCTCGAGGCCTGCCTGGCGGTACTCCGGCCGGGTGGGCGCCTAGTGGCGAACGCCGTCACGATCCAATCCGAGGCCGTGCTCGCGGACTGGCACGAGCGCCACGGGGGAACCCTGACGCGCATCGCGGTGCAGCACGCCCAACCGGTCGGGCGGTTCACCGGGTGGCATCCCAGCATGCCGGTGACGCAATGGAGCTGGCGGGCGAGCGGGCCATGACGGTCCATTTCATCGGAGCCGGGCCGGGAGCGGCTGACCTGTTGACGCTGCGTGCCGTCGCACTGCTCGGGTCTTGCCCGGTGTGCTTGTACGCGGGCAGCCTGGTGCCCCCGGAGGTGCTCGGGCACTGCGCGCCGGGAACACGGTTCGTGGACACCGCCGGCCTGACCCTGGAGGACATCGTCGCCGAATTCGTCGCCGCAGACCGCGCTGGGCATGACGTGGCACGCCTGTGCTCAGGTGATCCGTCCATCTTCAGTGCGTTGGCCGAGCAGATCCGCCGCCTCGATTCGGCCGGCCTCGACTACGACATCACTCCCGGCGTGCCCGCCTTCGCGGCGGCGGCCGCCTCGCTCAGGCGCGAACTCACCGTCCCGGGCCTCGGGCAGACGGTGGTGCTCACCAGGACGTCCGTGCAGGCCACCCCCATGCCGGCCCGCGAGCAGCTCGCCGAGCTTGGTGCTCTGCGCGCCACGCTCGTGCTGCATCTGTCCGTGCGGCGCGTCGGGTCTGTGCTGGCCGAGCTCGAGCCCTTCTACGGCCCCGACTGCCCGGTCGCCATCGTGGCCAATGCCAGCCGCGCGGACGAGATCATCGTGCGGGGGACGCTGGCGGACATCACGCCGAAGGTGCACGCGGCGGCGATCGAGCGCACGGCGGTGATCATTGTCGGGGCAGTGCTGGGCGCCGAGGACTTCTGCGACAGCCACCTGTACTCCAGCCAACGCGAGCGTAGCTAGGCACGTCCGACGACCGCCCCGGCTCGATCGATGACGACGATGTCCAGCTCGATCGGGGCCTCACGCAGCACCTGCGCGGCGACTCGCCACGCTGCCTTCGCGACAGCATCGCCGAGCGCGAAACTCGCGGCATGGCTCATCTGCAGAGCGTCCAAGGCGGTGGTGGCCGAGGCGATTCGCGCAGCCAGCGGGGGGGTAGCCCCCGCCGCGCTCGCGAGGGCAGCGATGGCGGTGACGTCGACCTGCGAACGTCCGGAGTGCAGGTCCAGATGTCCGGCCGCCAGCTTCGACATCTTCCCGATCCCGCCTGCGATCGTCAGTCGCGGCACCGGATGGCGGCGAACGTATTTGAGTACCGCTCCGACGAAGTCGCCCATGTCGAGCAACGCGTCGTCGGGCAATCCGTACAGCGCTCTTATGGTGTCCTCCGATGTGCTTCCGGTGCAGCCGGCAACGTGCTGGTGGCCCACCGCGCGGGCAACATCGACGCCCCGGCGGATGCTGTCGATCCAGGCAGCGCACGAGTAAGGGACCACGATGCCGGTCGTCCCGAGGATGGATATCCCGCCGAGGATGCCCAGGCGAGGGTTCCAGGTACGGGTCGCGATCTCGGCCCCGTCGTCGACCGATATCTCGATGACGACATCGCCACTGCCGCCGTGTTCGGTGGCGACCTCGGTGATGACCTCCCGCATCATCGCGCGCGGTACCGGGTTGATCGCCGGCTCGCCGACCGCGAGCGGTAGGCCCGGCTTGGTTACCGTTCCCACGCCTTCGCCGGCCACGAAGATCACGCCCGCGCCAGGCTCGCCCGGCCGCACGGTGGCGGTGATCACGGCAGCGTGTGTGGCGTCCGGATCGTCGCCGGCGTCCTTCGTAATCGAGGCAGAGGCCGCGTCGATCACCAGTCGCTCGCGGGTGAGAGCGAATGACGGAGTCTGGCCCCGAGGCAACGTGATCTGGACCGGATCCGGGAAATCGCCGATGAGCAGGGCGGTGTACGAAGCTTTGGTCGCAGCCGTCGCGCAGGCCCCGGTCGTCCAGCCGAAGCGCAGCCGAGCCTGCCCCCGACCGCTTCCGCGGCCAGGCTCCGAACGCCGCGTCGCCATGGCCCAAGTCTCCCGCACCCGCTCCGGCCTGGTAGCTCTCAGTAGGGTTCGAGCGTGCGGGTGTTGATCCTGGGGGGAACCGGCGAGGCGCGAGCTCTGGCGGGCGAACTCGCCACGCGCACCCGATTCGAGGTCACATCCTCGCTGGCAGGCCGGGTCAGCAATCCGGCACTGCCCGTCGGCAACATCCGCCTGGGCGGGTTCGGCGGTAGCGCGGGGCTGCTCGATTATCTGCGTGAGCAGCGCATGGACGCGGTCGTCGATGCCACCCACCCGTTCGCGGCCACGATCTCCAGGCACGCCGCCGAGGCTGCGGCCGCTGCGCGACGTCCGCTGCTCGCACTGCGCCGCCCCGGTTGGACTCAGGCGGCTGGCGATCACTGGGTGCGAGTTGCTGACATCGCAACCGCTGCTTCGACGGTCTCCAGGATGCCGCCGGGTTGCCTGTTCGTGACCACCGGACGGCGCGATCTCGAGGCGTTCGCCAACGACGATCAACACGACTACCTAGTGCGCACCGTCGATCCACCGAGCGGCCCGGTGCCGGCGCGGATGACACTGCTGCTCGACCGCGGCCCGTTCACCTTGGTCGGCGAAACGGACTTGCTCAGCACGCACCAGGTCACGGCGCTGGTGACGAAGGACAGCGGCGGCCAGATGACGGCGGCAAAGTTGCTAGCCGCCCGAAATCGATCAATCCCGGTCGTGATGGTCGAGCGTCCCCCCCTCCCGGCGGCGGTGAATATGGTCGAGACGGTCGCCGATGCGGTCACGTGGCTGGATCGGAACGCGAGCTAGCCGCGAGCCGGGGCTTCAGGCGGCGTTATCTCAGTGGTGCGGTGTCTGCATCCCGCTCAGTGGTGCAGTGTCTGCATCCCGGCCGGGGCGTACCGTTCGCCGGCCGCTATGCCGGCCGGCGCTACACGATCGATTGCGGCAAGATCGTCGTCGGTCAGGGTGACGTCCGTGGCCGCCACGTTCTCCTCCAAGTTTGCGATCCGCCGCGTTCCCGGTATCGGCACCACGTCTTCGCCCTGGGCCAGCACCCACGCCAACGACAACTGGCTCGGCGTCACACCCTTGGCCTGCGCGATTGCGACGACCTCGGCTAGCACATCGAGGTTCTTCGCGAAATTCTCACCCTGGAACCGTGGCGAACTGCGGCGGAAGTCGTCCGCCTCGAAATCGTCGATGGAGCGGATCTTGCCGGAGAGAAAACCACGTCCGAGGGGTGAGTACGGGACGAAACCGATACCAAGTTCGCGGGCTACTGCCAGCACCCCGTTGTCCTCGACGTCACGGGTGAACAGCGAGTACTCGGTCTGAATCGCCGAAATCGGGGCGACCGCGTGGGCGGCGCGGATGCTCTCCGGGGGACGCCTCGCTGATGCCGAGATAGCGGATCTTGCCCGACGCCACCAGCTCGCCGAGCGCGCCGAAGGTTTCCTCGACCGGCGTGTTCGGGTCGACCCGATGCTGGTAGTACAAATCAATGACGTCGATTTGCAGCCGCTGCAACGACCCGTCGACGGCCTGACGGAGGTATTCCGGTCGACCGTTCACGTTGCCGGTGCGCGTGCCGGACTCGTCGATCTCGTTGCCGAACTTCGTGGCGATGACCACCTCCTCCCGGTGTCCTGCGATCGCGTTGCCGATCAAACTCTCGTTGGTGAACGGGCCGTAGACGTCTGCGGTGTCGAGCAGCGTGATGCCGAGTTCGCGCGCCCGATTGATGGTCGCGGTCGACTCGGTGTCGTCGAACGAGCCGTAGAACGCACTCATGCCCATGCACCCAAGTCCCTCGGCAGAGACCTGCAAACCCTGAGAACCCAACGACCGAACCTGCACCACGCGCTCCTTTGCCCGACAGCCTGTCCTTCGAATGTAGAGCCCTGCGCGGATCAAAGCGCGCCCGCGCTGGACATCGACGGGTATCAGTCCGCGCAGGCTCGGGCGGTGCCGGCGGACTATGGCCGACAATCGTGGCGTTCGCAGACGTGAGACCGTAGTGGTTAGCTCGTCAGGACTTCTCGCGGCGGAGGACTACACCGGATGCGCTTGGCCATCTGCAGCAGCAAAGGCGGCGTCGGTAAGACGTCGACGGCGGTCAATCTGGCCACGGTGTACGGCGAGCGGGGACGCACCTTAGCCGTCGACGCCGATCCGCAGGACAGCCTCGGTCGGGCGTTCGGCATCGTTGCCGGGCCTGATGATTCCCTGGCCGCCGTGCTGGCTGATCCTGACGCCGACATCACCTCGATCATTCGCCGTGACGCGGCGCCCGGGGTCGACGTGGCGCCGTCGCATCCGTCGCTGGAGGGGGTGGGTGTGACGCTGGCCCAGAACGGCGCGCTGGTCACCAGCCTGCGCCGCGCGCTGCGACCGGTCTTCGCGCAGTACGACACCATCGTGATCGACACGCATGGCGACAACGGCAACCTCACGCTGGCCGCGCTCTCTGCCGCCGACGCGGTCCTTACCCTCTTCACCTCGGACCCAGGTAGCGCGCTCGGCGCGGTGCGCCTGTCGTCATTTCTGAACAATCACCGCAAGTACGAGAACACCGACGCGCGGCTGCTCGGCGTTGCCTGCTCCAACTGGGACAAGCAGGGCGCCGCAGCCCGCGAGGTATCCGACGCACTCGCCGCCACCGACCTACCGCTGTTCACGACCCGTATCCCGTTCTCGCGCCGCGTCCCGAGCGCCACCCTTGCCAAGCGACCGGTGGTGCTGTCCAATCCAGCCAGTCCGGTCGCCCAGGCATACCGGTCGCTGGCCACCGAGCTCGCCCGCGCCTACAAGCAAAGGACCAGCCAATGACGCCCCGCACCCGCAGCCAAGACCTGACCGCCGATCTGTTGCACGACCTCGAGGCGGAGAAGGCGGCACCGACGGTGATCGGCCCACCTGTTCCCGCGCAGGGGTCATCGGTCGCCGCGCCGGAGCCAGTACCCTTCGTCGAGACCGCGCTTTACCTGGCGCCCCGCGCGTGGCGGCGCCCTACCGTCACCCGGGCAGGTGGGTCCGTTCTTGCCAGCGTCGGGCCGGTACGTCTACGAATCGGCCGCCGATAAGGTTCACCGTCGCCGGACGCGGAGCGACCGGTCAGCATCGCCAGGGTGGACTCGCTGCGGGCGGTAGCCACGTCCTCAGCCTTGAGCGAACGCGCGAGCACCGGCCTCCCACGTCCGATCGACATCAGAGCCGGGCAGGAACCGCGCGTCGATCTCGAGGATGAGGGTGCCGTGTGCGAACGCCCACAGGGCCTGCGCACGGTACGGGTCTCCGGTGGCTCGATAGAACGGCTCGCCGGCCCAGTCCTCGAGACCGGCGGTGAGCGCTGAGCGAGGCAGGTTGCCGGTCGTGACCAGTCGGTAGAGGTTGGGGTGCTTGCGCCCGAAGCCGCGGTAGGCAGCGAGCAGGGCCTGAATCGGGCCGCCGGCGACGTCAGCGGCGGGCTCCGATACGGCCGCGTGCATCCGGTCGCCGCTCTCGAAAAGCGTCTCGTCCACCAATCGAGCCACGACGCCCTCGCGGCCGGGAAGGTGCTTGTAGAGCGAGGGGGCCTTGATGCCGAGCTCGTCGCCTAGGCGACGCATGGTGAGGGCCTCCGCGCCCTCGGTCTCGACGAGCTGGCGCGCGGCCGCGACGATCTGGTTGACGCGGTCGCTGCGCGGTGGTGGTTCCGGCCGCGGCGCCACGGGCTGGAGCGCGCGGCGGGCACGGGAACTCACGCGACAGTGAGCTCGAAGATCGGGTGCTTGGGGGCAATGGCCGCGAGCTCGGCGTCGCCGGAGTCCGGGCCGGTGCCTTCGAAGAACACACCTACCTCGGCCTTCCAGCGCGTGAGGTAGGCGCGCAGGATCTGCGGCGTGCGGGCGTCGTCAGCGCTGAGTTCGCGGCCCACGTAGGCCTGCCGGTGCCGGCCGAGGATCAGCGTCAAGCGGCCGCCGTCGGCTCGGACGTTGCGGACCCACTGGCCGTTGCCGCGGGGCGAAACCAGGTACTTGCGGGTGTCGACGGTGAGCAGATTCACCGGCGTGCGCCGCGGCTGCCCGCTCTGCCGACCCCGCGTTTCCAGCACCCGCGAACCGAGCACGCTGACGCCCATCCGGGTCAGCCGGGCGACGGCGCGATTGAACACGTTGCGGGTGAACCAACCCGGGGCCCGGTAGTGGCTGGGGGTGTCGTCCATCGTTGATCCTTCCGCCTAGATGGCTAACGCTGTTAGCTCACCCTAGGACTAACAGTGTTAGCCGTCAATGGGTAAGCCACCCGACGCGCCTCACCAAGACACGGGACGCGCCTACGAGGCGGGATAGTGCCTCGGCGTGAAGACCCGCGGGCGGCCGTACGGCCCCCGCACGGCGCGGGTCTGCGAGGACCCGATGATCAACAGACAGCGCATGTCGATCGTTGCCGGGTCGAGCTCGCCGAGGGTCGTGACTGCGACGCTCTGCTCCGCAGACCCCACGGCGCGGCCGACGACGACGACCGTGCCAGGCGGGCGATGCAGCAACAGCAGCTCACGCGCGGCGACGAGCTGCTCTCGACGCGCCTTCGACGCCGGGTTGTATATCGCGATGACCAGATCGGCGCGAGCGGCTGCGACCAGCCGGTCGGCAATGACCTGCCAGGGCTTGAGGCGATCGGAGAGGGAAACGACCGCGAAGTCGTGGCCAAGCGGCGCACCAACCTGACTCGCCACGGCCTGGGCAGCCGTGAGCCCTGGGACGACTGCGATCTCGACATCGGCATAACGCTCCTGCGCGGCGACCTCGAGCACCGCGCTGGCCATGGCGAAAATTCCCGGATCACCCGAGGACACCACGGCCACTCGGGCACCTCGCGCCGCCAGCTCCAGGGCGAACTCGGCCCGCTCGGACTCGACCCGGTTGTCACTGCTGTGCCGTTGTTGGCGCGGATTGATCGGCACACGATCCACGTACGGCCCGTATCCGACGATGTGGTCGGCCGCGGACAGCGCCGCGTGTGCCGCGGGTGTGAGCCAGTCCCGACCGCCCGGGCCGAGCCCAACGACATCCAGCCGTCCCGGTCGGTTGGTTTCGCCGACGGCGCTCGGGCTCGGCTGTGTGCGCGCCGAGGCCATCGCGCCCGGCACGAGCACCAGCGCCATGTACGGGACCGCGTCGGCGTCGATATCGGCAACGGCGGCGGTGTGCTGAGCACTCGAAGAGGCCCGCTCGACGTAGAGCGCCTCGTCCAGCCGTCCGGAGCGCTTGAGAGCCTCCTGAATACCTGCGAAGTGTCGGCTCACCTTCATGATCGCGGCGGCGTCGGTGTTCTGCAGGCGCTCGGTCAGCTCGTCCGGGTGCAGCGTGCCCGGCAGGATTGTCAGCACCTCCTCTCCTTGCACCAGCGGCGTCCCGACCGCCGCACACGCCGCGCTCACCGATGTCACTCCAGGGACGATGCGGGTCTCGAACCGATCCGCAAGCCGCGTGTGCATGTGCATGTAGGAGCTGAAGAACAGCGGGTCGCCCTCGGCCAGCACCACGACGTCACGCCCGCTGTCCAAATGGGCTGCCAGGCGTGCCGCTGCAGCGGCGTAGAAGTCCGCGATCGCGCCGGCGTAACCGCCTGGGTGATCAACGGTCTCCGTCGTGACGGGGTAGACGAGCTTCTCCTCGATCTGCCCGGCGCGCAGGTACGGCTCGGCAATCCCACGCGCGATCGAGCGACCGTGGCGAGCGCAGTGGTAGGCAATGACATCTGCCTCGGCAATCAGCCGGGCCGCCTTGACGGTGACCAGCTCGGGATCGCCCGGGCCGAGCCCGACTCCGTAGAGGGTTCCCTTCCGATTCGGCCTCACTCCACCTCGCTAGCCAGAGCATTGACCGCGGCGACGGCCATTGCGCTCCCACCGCGACGGCCGTGCACGACGAGGTACTCGAGGTCTGATCCGGCCAAGGCGCGTTTCGACTCGCTCGCGCCGACGAAGCCGACAGGCACCCCGATCACTGCCGCTGGGCGGGGCGCACCCTCGGCGATCAGATCCAGGAGGCGAAACAGTGTCGTCGGAGCGTTGCCGACGGCGACGACGGCGCCGCTGAGGCGATCGCCCCACAGATCGATGGCCGCGGCAGATCGCGTGTTGCCGATCTGGGACGCGATCTGCCCCACCGCGGGATCACTGAGCGTGCAGAGCACCTCGTTGTCAGCGGGCAGCCGGGCCCGGGTAATTCCGCTGGCCACCATGTTGGCGTCGCACAGAATCGGGGCTCCGGCGGTCAGCGCCGCCCGGGACTTCGCGACGAGATCTACGGAATACCCGATGTCGGCCGCGAGGTCAACCATCCCGCACGCGTGGATCATCCTGACGACGACGCTGGTCAGGTCATCCGGGAAGCGAGCAAGGTCGGCCTCGGCACGGATCATCGCGAAGGACTTACGGTAGATCTCCGCACCGTCGCGGATGTAGTCACTCACTGCGGGACTCGCTGATCCGGTAGCCC
>JALYIL010000196.1 GCA_030775825.1 Actinomycetota bacterium | reverse complement strand
GCAAGATCGTGATCACCAGCGCCAAGCCGCAGACCACCCGGCACGCGGTGCGAGGCGTCCTAACGCGCTCGGACGCTCAGCTGATCCTCGTGGACACCCCCGGCCTGCACCGGCCCCGGACCCTGCTGGGAGAGCGCCTCAATGACGTCGTGCGGTCGGCTCTCGCCGAGGTCGATGTCGTCGGATTCTGCGTTCCCGCGGATCAGAAGATCGGACCGGGAGACCGGTACATCGCAGCCGTGCTGGCTGACCTGCGGGCACCCGTCGTCGGCATTGTCACCAAGATCGACACCGTATCCCGGGACCAGATCGCAGCTCAGCTCGTGGCGCTCAGTGAGCTGGGGGAGTTCGCGGACCTGGTCCCGGTGTCGGCGACCGCCCGAACGCAGGTCGACGTTTTGGCCGACGTCCTGGTCGGCCACCTTCCAAGGGGCCCGAGGCTCTACCCGGGCGATGTGACCACCGACAACGACACTCCGACACGCATCGCGGAACTGATCCGGGAAGCGTGCCTAGACGGCGTGCGCGACGAACTCCCGCACTCGATCGCCGTAACCGTGGAGGAGATGCGCCTGCGGGAAGACCGGTCGGATCTCACCGAAATCTTCGCGACCATTCACCTCGAAAGGTCCAGCCAGAAGGGCATTCTCATCGGGACAAAGGGAGCGCGGCTCAAGCGGATCGGTACCACGGCCCGCGCTGGCATCGAGGAACTCATCGGCATGCGGGTGCACCTCGATCTGCACGTCGCAGTCGAGTCCGACTGGCAGCGGGATCCCAAAAAACTGGATCGGCTCGGCTTCTGACGTGTTCTCGAACTATCGGGAGGTTTTCAAGGCGCCGGGTTCGGCGTCGTTCTGCGTCGCCGGGCTGGTCATGCGAGCACCTATCGCCATGTACCCGATCGGTCTGGTGCTGATCATCTCCGCCCGCGACGGACGATACGGATTCGCCGGAGTCCTCAGCGCCTGCTACATCTTCGGGGGCGGCGTGGGCAATCCAGTGCTGGCGCGCATGGTCGACCGCTATGGTCAACGCCGCCTCATCCGGCCGGCCTCGGCCGTTCACGTTGCCGCTGTCGTCGGCGTGGCCGTGCTGCTTGGCGGCCACGCGCCCGACTGGACCCTCGTGCCGCCAACGGTGCTCGCCGGCTTCGCCTACCTTTCCGTGGGCTCTCTGGTCCGCACGCGGTGGTCACTGGTTCTGAATGGGCGAGACGAGCTCGCTGCCGCTTATTCCCTCGAGTCGACGCTCGACGAACTGATCTTCATCATCGGCCCGCTCATCGCCACGCTGATCGCAACGCAGGTTCAGCCAGTACTGGTGCTGTACCTCGCGGCGTTCCTGGTGGGAGCGGGGGCCTGGTGGCTGGCCTCGTTGCGTGAGACCGAGCCTGCGCCGCATCCCGTCGGCGAATCGCATCGCTCGTCCGCGCTGCGCTCCCGGGGCATGGTGCTGCTCGCCGTCACCGCGATCGGCGTGGGTGCCGTTTTCGCCAGTTCTGAAGTGGCCATGGTCGCCTTCTGCGGCCAGCACGGACACCGCGGTGCCAGCGGCGCCGTCCTTGCCTGCATCGCGTTGGGCAGCGGTGCCGCAGGATTCTCCTACGGAGCGCGCCACTGGCACGCCCCGCTGCTTGTGCGCTTCCGCCGTCACGCACTGGTGTTCGCCGTGCTGCCCGCGGTGCTGTTCGCCGCACCGAACGTGCCGGGGCTTGCGGGGTGCGGCTTCGTCCTCGGACTCGGCATTGCCCCGCTGCTGATCACGGCGTTCGGCCTGGTCCAGCAGATCTGCCCGGAGGGCACGCTCACCGAAGGTCTGGCATGGCTGTCCACCGGGCTCAATGTCGGCTACGGCGCCGGGGCGGCGCTGGTCGGTGGGATCGCTGACGCGCACGGCGCACGGGTGGCGTTCAGCGTCGCCGTGCTCGCCTCGGCCAGCGTCGGAGCGCTGGCGTGCGCGCTGCATCACCGGCTGCCCGATCAGCTGAGCCGCCCCGACCCCCGCACCGCGAACGTGGTACCCGGGGGCTGAGGTCAGTGTGTGGCAACGGCGACACCCGGCGGGCAGAACCGGTGAACGCGCCACCCTCGGGCAGCAGCCGGGCAGCGTCACCTCCTAGTGGGACCATCGACCCGTGCCCCTCTATCGTGACGAAGCGGTCGTGCTCCGGGTCCACAAGCTCGGCGAGGCCGACCGAATCATCACCATGCTCACCCGCCGTCATGGCCGGGTCCGGGCGGTCGGCAAGGGCGTTCGGCGGACCACTTCCAAGTTCGGCGCACGCCTCGAGCCAGGAAGCCACATCGACGTCCAGCTGCACAGCCGCCTGCCCGAAGGTCAGCATCCCCCGGGCGCCCAGCGTGGTCTGGACCTGGTGACGCAGACCGAGTCACTGGGTGCCTATGGCGCGCAGGTGGCCAACGACTACGGCCGGTGGACCGCAGTCTCGGCGATCTGCGAGACGGCCGAGCGACTCACCGAGGAAGGCGAGCCTGCGCTGCGCCTGTACCTGCTGGTGGTCGGTGCCTTGCGCACGCTCGTCGAGCGCGTCCACGCACCGGGACTCGTTCTCGATGCGTTCTTCCTCCGCGCGATGTCCAATGCGGGCTGGGAACCCGCGCTCACCAACTGCGCGAAGTGTTCAGCCCCAGGCCCGCACCTCGCCTTCAACGTCTCTGCCGGCGGATCGGTGTGCGAGGACTGCCGCCCGGGTGGGTCCGCGAGGCCGCAGCAGGAGACCATCGAGCTGATGGTCGCGTTGATGCGGGGGGACTGGACGGCCGCGGATGCCAGCGCGGACACGCCGCGCCGGGAAGCGAACGGCCTGGTCGCCGCTCATCTGCAATGGCATCTCGAGCGTGGGCTGCGTTCGCTGCCGTTCGTCGATCGATGAGCACGACCGGTGAGCACGACCGAGCGAACAGTACCGGCGAGCACGACCGCGTCAAACTGGTCGTTAGCTAGCCTGGGCGGGTGAGTTCGCCCATTGCTCTGCCTCGCGGACGCCGGCGCGCCTCGGGTATCAACTGGCCTGACCCGCCCGCGCATCCCTCGGGCGCGCGGCCACCGGTAATACCCCGGCAACTCGTTCCGCGCCACGTGGCCATCGTGATGGACGGCAACGGCCGCTGGGCGCACGCCCATGGATTGCCTCGAACCGAGGGCCACCGCGCAGGCGAGGCCGCCCTGATGGATGTCCTGCACGGCGCGATCGAGATCGGCGTCTCGACAGTCTCGGCATACGCGTTCTCCACGGAGAACTGGCGGCGCTCGCCGGAGGAGGTCCGCTTCCTCATGGGCTTCAACAAGGACGTGATCCGCCGCCGCCGCGACGAACTCGCCGCGCTCGGCGTACGCATCCGCTGGGCCGGCCGGCGGCCACGGCTGTGGCGCAGCGTCATCGACCAGCTCGAAGACGCCGAGCAGTACACCAGCGGCAACGACCGGCTCACCCTGCAGTTCTGCGTCAACTACGGGGGACGCGCCGAGATCGTCGACGCAACCCGAGCGATCGCGCGGGCTGTGGCCGCCGGCGAGCTCAATCCGGCAAAGATCGACGAGCGCACGATCGCCGCGCACCTGGACGAACCGGGGCTGCCGGACGTCGACCTGTTCATCAGGACTTCCGGAGAGCAGCGCACCTCCAACTTCCTGCTGTGGCAGTCGGCATACGCCGAACTGGTCTTCGAGGACACCCCATGGCCGGACTTCGACCGGCGCAACCTGTGGGCGGCATGTCTGGCCTTCGCCGAGCGCGACCGTCGCTTCGGTGCGGCCGGCCCCATCGAGGCTCCAGGAGCGATCCGGTGATCTCGGTGACGCATTTCCAGGCGCGCGAGGACTCGTTCGCCGAGCGGGGGGCCACCGCACTGCGCGCGCTGGCACGACGTCCCGGGTACTTGAGCGGAAAGCTCGCTCGCTCCACCGATTCCCTCGATCGATGGGTGCTCATCACCGAATGGGAGAACGTCGGCTCCTACCGGCGGGCTCTGGGCGCCTTCGAGGTCAAGCTGCGGGCAACGGAACTGTTCGGCGCAGCCGTGGGCTCACCGGACTTGCCGAGCGCGTTCGAGGCCCTGGTCGAGGCCCTTCCCGGGGGCGAGGCGGTGCTGCGCCCCAGCGACCATGAATGACCGGGTGCATGCTTCGCCTTCGGAAGGCGTGATGCCCGGTCGATAGGCTGCACGGGTCAATGCCGCACCAAATGAAAAGATGCCGGGCCAATGATGTCGATGGAGACCTGAGTGCCGAGCGACCGTAACGACGCCGTCGTCAACCTGTCCAAACGGCGGGGCTTCGTGTTCCCGTCGAGTGAGATCTACGGCGGATCGCGCTCGGCCTGGGACTACGGCCCGCTCGGCGTCGAATTGAAGGAAAACGTTCGCCGTCAGTGGTGGAAGTCCATGGTCACCAGCCGTGAGGACATCGTGGGCCTCGACTCGGCGGTTATCCTCGCACCCCAGGTGTGGGAAGCCTCCGGCCACGTTGCGACATTTTCGGATCCGCTCGTGGAGTGCCTGCATTGCCATCGCCGCTTCCGCGCCGACCACCTGATCGAGGAATTCCAGGCGCGCAAGGGGCGGGCGCCGGAGAATGGCCTGGCCGAGGTCCCCTGCCCCGACTGCGGCACGCGCGGGCAGTACACCGAGCCGAAACAGTTCTCCGGCATGCTGCGCACCTATCTCGGGCCGACCGAGGATGAATCCGCGCTGCATTACCTGCGGCCCGAGACCGCCCAAGGCATCTTCGTCAACTTCGTGAACGTGATGACCACGGCTAGGCGCAAACCGCCGTTCGGCATCGCGCAGACAGGCAAGAGCTTCCGCAACGAGATCACGCCAGGCAACTTCATCTTCCGAACCCGCGAATTCGAGCAGATGGAGATGGAGTTCTTCGTCGAGCCCGGAACGGATGAGACCTGGTTCGACTACTGGCTCGCGCAGCGGTGGAACTGGCACGTCGAGCTTGGTATCGATCCCAACAACCTCCGCTATTACGAGCACCCGGCGGAGAAGCTGAGCCACTACTCCAAGCGCACGATCGACATCGAGTACCGGTTCGGTTTCGGTGGCACCGAATTCGCCGAACTCGAAGGCATCGCCAACCGCACCGATTTCGACCTGTCGACGCACTCCAAACACTCCGGGGCGGACCTGTCGTACTTCGACCAGGAGAAGAACGAGCGCTGGACCCCGTACGTCATCGAGCCCGCGCTGGGCTTGACGCGCTCGGTGCTGGCATTCCTGCTGGACGCTTACTCCGAGGACGAGGCTCCCAACGCCAAGGGCGTGCTGGAACGGCGCACGGTCCTGCGACTGGACCAGCGGCTGGCTCCGGTCAAGGCAGCGGTGCTGCCGCTCTCGCGTAACGCGGACCTGTCACCGATCGCCCGCGATCTGGCTGCGGAACTGCGCAAGTTCTGGAATGTCGAATTCGACGACGCGCAGGCGATCGGGCGTCGGTACCGCCGCCAGGACGAGATCGGGACGCCGTTCTGCATCACCGTCGATTTCGACAGCCTCGAGGATCACGCGGTCACCGTGCGTGCCCGTGACTCGATGGCGCAGGAACGAATTGCGCTCGAACGCGTCAGCGGCTATCTCGCCGAACAGCTGCTGGGGTCGTAATTGGGCGCCGTTACGTAGGCTCAAGGCGTGACAATGATTGCCGCAACTCCGGCGCGCGAGCGGTTCGCGCCGTTGCGGCTGTCTGAGCGCGTCGTGGCCGACCCCCCCGTCGTGCTGGCGCCGATGGCTGGAATCACGAACACAGCCTTCCGGCGGCTCTGTCGCCAAGCAATGCGCAGCGCGCTCGATTCGGCGAGCGCCGGAGGGTTGTTCGTCAGCGAGATGATCACGTCGCGGGCGCTCGTCGAAGGAAATCCGAAAACGATGCGGCTGATCCGCTTCGAGGCGGACGAGTACCCGCGCAGTATCCAGCTCTACGGGGTGGACCCGTCAATCGTCAGCGCCGCGGTGCGGATGATCGCCGAGCAGGACCTCGCCGATCACATCGACCTGAACTTCGGCTGCCCGGTTCCCAAGGTAACCCGCAAGGGCGGCGGGTCGGCGCTGCCGTGGCGTATCGAGCTTTTCGACGAGATCGTCGCCGGTGCCGTCACGGCCGCCGAAGGGGCGTTGCCCGTGACGATCAAGATGCGGGTCGGCATCGACGCCGCGCACCATACCTATCGCGAGGCGGCCCTGCGGGCTCAGGACGCCGGCGTGGCCCACGTTGCCCTGCACGCCCGGACGGCCGCGGACTTCTACGGAGGCACCGCCGACTGGTCGAGGATCGCCGAGCTCGTCGACCTGCTCGACATTCCCGTGCTTGGAAACGGTGACCTGTGGGAAGCCGACGACGCGGTGCAGATGATGGTTGAAACCCGCTGCGCCGGCGTCGTGGTCGGTCGCGGCTGCCTGGGCCGGCCGTGGCTGTTCGGCGATCTCGCCGCGGCCTTTGCCGGACGCGCAGAGCGTGCCCGCCCCGACCTAGCCGAGGTCACGACGGTGATGCGGCGTCACGCGCAGCTGCTTTCCGAGTGGGCCGGCGAGCAGCGCGGGGTCACCGACTTCCGCAAGCACGTGGCTTGGTATCTGAAGGGCTTCTCGGTCGGAAGCGACCTGCGATCCTCGCTCGCGAGTTCCTCGACGCTGGCCGAACTGGATGATCTGCTGGACCGCTTGGACGTCGATCAGCCGTTCCCGGAGGCCGTCCTGGGCCAGCCGCGCGGGCGCACCAGCGGTGCCCGAGCGGTCGCGCTCCCCGAAGGCTGGTTGGCCGAACGTGAGTCGCGAGCCGTGCCCGACGGGGCCGAACTTGCCGACGGCGGCGGGTAGCCCGGGTGTCGCTAGGCTTCGCTGAAGCACCGAGATTTCCGGATGGAGCGCGCATGTCCAAATTCGTCTACGCATTTTCCGAAGGCAACAAGGATCTGAAGGACCTGCTGGGCGGCAAGGGGGCAAACCTCGCCGAGATGACGAATCTGGGCCTGCCCGTGCCGCCCGGATTCACCATCACCACCGAGGCGTGCAAGGCATACCTGCGCAGCGGTCAGCAGCCAGCGGAGATGGACGCAGAGGTCGGCGAGCACCTGCGCGCGCTCGAGCTGAAGATGGGGAAGCAGTTGGGTCAGTCCGACGACCCGTTGCTGGTGTCGGTGCGTTCCGGAGCGAAGTTCTCGATGCCCGGGATGATGGAGACCGTTCTGAACATCGGTCTCAACGATCAGTCGGTGCGGGGCTTGGCCGCGCAGACCGGCAATGAACGGTTCGCGTTCGACTCCTATCGCCGCTTGATCCAAATGTTCGGCAAGACGGTGCTCGGGATCGACGGGGAGTACTTCGAAGAGGCACTCGAGGCCGCCAAGTATGCCAAGGGCACGACGAACGATCTGGAGCTCGACGCCGAAGACCTGCGCCAGCTGGTCGAGACCTTCAAGGAGGCCGTGGTCAAGTACGCAGGACGGCCATTTCCGCAGGATCCGCGCGAGCAGATGGACCTTGCCGTGCGCGCGGTCTTCGACTCGTGGAACACTTCGCGCGCGGTGATCTATCGGCGCCAGGAACGCATCCCCGCCGATCTCGGGACCGCGGTCAACATCTGCGCGATGGTCTTCGGCAACCTGGACATGGACTCGGGGACCGGGGTGGCTTTTACCCGCGACCCGGCCAGTGGAGCCCAGGGCGTTTACGGCGACTACCTGCAGAACGCGCAAGGTGAGGACGTCGTGGCAGGCATCCGCAACACGGTGCCGCTGGCCGATCTCGAGAAGCTCGACAAGCGCTCCTACGACGAGCTGATGCGCATCATGGAGACGTTGGAGGAGCACTACCGCGATCTGTGTGACATCGAATTCACCATCGAGCGGGGCAAGTTGTGGATGCTGCAGACCCGCGTCGGCAAGCGAACCGCGGCGGCAGCGTTCCGAATTGCGACACAGCTGGTCGACCAGGGCTTGATCAGCATGGACGAGGCGGTGTCCCGCGTCACCGGAGCGCAGCTGGCCCAGCTGATGTTCCCGCGCTTCGACGAGCGCGCGGCCGGGCGAAGGAAGATCGCCAAGGGCATGAACGCATCGCCCGGCGCCGCGGTCGGCAAGGTCGTCTTCGACTCCTACACCGCCGTCAAGTGGTCGCGCTCAGGTGAGTCGGTGATACTCGTGCGCCGGGAGACGAACCCGGACGATCTGAACGGGATGATCGCCGCGGCCGGCATCCTCACCTCGCGCGGGGGAAAGACGTCCCACGCCGCGGTGGTGGCGCGCGGGATGGGCAAGACGTGCGTGTGCGGCGCCGAGGCCCTCGATGTCAACACCAAGCAGCGAATCATGCGGGCGCCGCACGGCGTCGAGGTGCACGAGGGGGACGTGATCTCCATCGACGGCACCTCCGGCGAGGTGTACCTCGGTGAGGTCCCGGTCGTTGCCTCACCGATCGTGGAGTACTTCGAAGGCGACCTGGATCCTGAGTCCGAGGATGCCGGCGACCTGGTGCGCGCCGTCGACCGGATCATGCGTCACGCCGACGGCTCGCGGCGGATGGCCGTGCGGGCCAACGCCGACACGGCCGAGGATGCGGCCCGGGCCCGCCGTTTCGGGGCACAGGGGATAGGCCTGTGCCGAACCGAGCACATGTTCCTCGGCGAACGGCGGCACCTGGTCGAACAGCTGATCCTGGCCGACACCGACGAGGAGCAGGAACGCGAGCTGGCCGAATTGCTGCCGTTGCAGCGAGAGGACTTCGTCGGCATCCTCGAGGCGATGGACGGCCTGCCGGTCACCATCCGGCTGCTCGACCCGCCGCTGCACGAATTCCTTCCTGACATCACCGAACTGTCGGTGCGCGTCGCGGTCGCCGAGGCGCGCGGGGAGAAGCGCGAAGGTGACCTGCGCATGTTGCAGGCGGTGCACAAACTCCACGAGCAGAATCCGATGCTCGGGCTGCGCGGCGTGCGTCTGGGTGTGGTGATCCCCGGCCTGTTCGAGATGCAGTCCCGGGCGATTCTCGAGGCCGCGGCGGTGCGAATCCACGCCGGCGGGGTCCCGAGAGTCGAGATCATGGTGCCGCTGGTCGCCAACGTGCAGGAGTTCGAAACCGTCAAGCAGGAGATCATCCAAGTCGCCCGGGAGGTCCGCGCCGAGACTGGCGTCCACCTGGAGTTCCTTATCGGCACGATGATCGAACTGCCGAGGGCGGCCCTCACAGCCGGCCAGATTGCCGAGGCCGCCGAGTTCTTCTCCTTTGGCACGAACGACCTGACCCAGACGACCTGGGGCTTCTCCCGCGACGACGTCGAGGCGTCGTTCTTCACCGCCTACCTGGAGAAGGGCATTTTCGGCGTCAGCCCATTCGAGTCGATAGATCGCGACGGGGTGGGGGAGCTGGTGCGCATCGCCGCCGAGAAGGGCCGCGCCCATCGTCCCGGGCTCAAGCTCGGGGTTTGCGGCGAACACGGCGGGGATCCCGACAGCGTCCACTTCTTCGAACAGGTCGGCCTGGACTACGTCTCATGCTCACCGTTCCGCGTACCGGTGGCCCGCCTGGAAGCAGGCCGCTCGGTGGGCGAGGAGTGACCCTGGTGGTTCCCGGCGTCCGGTAACGTCGAAGCGTGTTCCGCCGTCGCCTCCGTTCTGAGACCCAGTATCGGATCGAATCGCGCCGGCGCGAACCCGACGGTGGCACCACGGTCCTTCCGACAGTCGCCCTCGTCCAGCAGATCCTCGACGAGTTCGGCCTCAAACACTCCATGGACGACGATGGCGACCTCACCGTTCGGTGGGAGAAGTGCAGCGTCTTTTTCTTCTTCTACGGCGACCGGCACGAGGTCCTGCAGGCGCGGCTGTACCTCAACCGGCGCTTCTCCGTCGACAACCGGGCGACGATCGCCCTGTTGCTGGACGAGTGGAACCGCACGAAGCTGTTTCCCAAGGCGTACACGGTGCTGCCTGACGACGGGATGGTCGGCATCTGCGCCGAGCAGTGCTATGACTTCGAGGCCGGCGTGACGCGATCGCAGCTGAAGTACGCGATCGGCATGTGGGTCGACACGCTGCTCCGGTTCACCGACTGGGTCGACGAGCAGGTCTGAGTGGGTCCATACGACCCGGCCGCCCGCGAGCGACGGGTGGCCGAACCCGCCAAGCGCGCCGGCTCGGCGTACGGCGCCGAGAGCCGAGGCGAGTTCCAGCGCGACCGGGCGCGCGTGCTGCACTCCTACGCCTTCCGCCGCCTGGCGGACAAGACGCAGGTCGTCGTCCCCGGTGAGGACGATTTCCCCCGCACCCGGTTGACACATTCCCTCGAGGTCGCTCAGATCGGCCGGGAGATAGGCGCGGCGCTCGGGTGCGACCCGGATGTCGTCGATGCCGCGGGCTTGGCGCACGACATTGGGCATCCGCCTTTCGGGCACAACGGCGAGGACGCTTTGGATGAGGCTGCCCGTTCCTGCGGGGGGTTCGAGGGAAACGCGCAGACACTGCGCATCCTGACCAGGCTCGAGGCAAAGATCGCAGGGCAGGCCGGGGAGCCGGCTGGACTGAATCTCACCCGGGCCGTGCTTGACGCGACCTGCAAGTATCCGTGGCCGCGACGCGACGGGGTTCGCAAGTACGGCGTGTACGCCGCGGACCTGCCGGCGTTCGAATGGGTGCGCGCGGCATCGCCGGCCGCCCAGAGCGAGCGCCGATGCCTGGAGGCCCAGGTGATGGACTGGGCCGACGACGTGGCTTACTCGGTGCACGACGTGGAGGACGCTGTGCACGCGGGCCTGCTGCGGCTGGACGCGGTGGATGCCGCCGAGCGCGAGCAACTGTGCCGTGTCGCAGCGCGGCTGTACTCGCACCACACGCCCGACGAGCTGGCCGCAGTCCTCGACGAGCTCCTGGATTTACCCACATTGCGCGATCTAGCCGGCTACGACGGCTCCTACCTCGCCCAGTGCGCTGCCAAACGGGCCACGAGCGAGCTCACTGGCCGCTTCGCCGGCGCGGCGGTCGCGGCCACCCGCCACAAGTTTGGCGAGGACCCGCTGTCGCGATACGACGCCGACCTCATCGTGCCGGCGGCGATCGCCGCCGAGTGCGCGTTGCTCAAGGCACTAGCCGCGCATTACGTCATGGGGCGGCCCGATTCGCGCGAGCGGCAGGCGGGCGAACGCCGCCTGCTCGGCGAGCTGGTCGGCCTCGTCGCAGCCGGTGCACCGGGCACGCTGGACCCGGGGCTGGCGCCGTCGTGGCACCGCGCACAGTCCGATGCCGATCGCCTGCGCGTGGTCATCGACCAGGTCGCTCAGCTCACCGACTCGACCGCGCTGGCGTGGTTCGAACGGCTCTCCGGCACGGCGTCCCGTCAGCTGCGCCGCCTAGACTGACGCCGTGGCTGGGCGGATCCGTGACGAGGACATCGCCCTCGTTCGCGAAAAGGCCCCCATCGAGGAGATCGTCGGCGAGCACGTACAGCTGAGGAATGCCGGCGGCGGCAACCTCAAAGGCATCTGCCCTTTCCACGATGAGAAGTCCCCGTCACTGTCGGTTTCACCTGCCCGCGGCCTCTACTACTGTTTCGGCTGCGGTGCGGGCGGCGACGTCATCAGGTTCGTCCAAAAGATCGAGAACCTGGACTTCACTGAGGCCGTCGAGCGCCTCGCCGCGCGAGTCAACGTCCAGCTTCGCTACGTCGAGGGCGGCACGGCCCCGAGCCGTAACCACGGACAGCGGGCGCGGCTGCTCGCGGCGCACGCGGTGGCCGGCGAGTTTTATGCCGAACAGCTACGAACCCCGCAGGCGCGGGCGGCTCGCGACTTCCTCGCCGAACGTGGCTTCGACGAAGCGGTCGCCGTGCGATTCAGCTGCGGGTACGCACCCTCGGAGTGGGACGCGCTGACCAGGCATCTGCTATCAAAGGGTTTTACGGCTGCGGAGCTGACCGTGGGTGGCCTGACCCGTGAGTCAGGCCGAGGATCGTTGATCGACCGGTTCCACCGCCGCTTGCTGTGGCCGATTCGCGACGTGGGCGGTGAGATCGTCGGGTTCGGTGCGCGTCGCCTCTTCGATGACGACAAGGTCGAGGCGAAATACCTCAACACGCCCGAGACACCCATCTACAAGAAGAGCCATCTGCTCTATGGCGTCGATTTGGCAAAGAAGGAGATCGCGCGGCAACACCGGGCTGTCATCGTCGAGGGCTACACCGACGTGATGGCCTGTCACCTGTCGGGGGTGACCACGGCCGTGGCTACCTGCGGGACGGCATTCGGTTCGGACCACGTGTCGGTCGTGCGCCGATTGCTGATGGATTCCGACGCTTTCACCGGTGAGGTGATCTTTACCTTCGACGGCGATGCCGCGGGGATGAAGGCCGCCGAGCGAGCCTTCGGTGACGACCAGAAGTTCATGTCGCAGACCTTCGTCGCGATCGAACCCTCGGGCCTGGACCCGTGCGATCTGCGGCTCAAGTCCGGCGACACCGCCGTGCTCGACCTGGTTGCCCGGCGCATCCCGCTGGTCGAGTTCGTCCTGCGCGCGACGGTGGGCAGATCCGACCTCGATACCGCGGAAGGGCGAGCCGCCGCCCTGGATCGAGGCGTGCCACTGGTCGCCCAGATCAAGGATCACTCTTTGCGCGATGAGTACGCGCGCCGCCTGGCCGGGCTCGTCGGCGTCGATGATCCGCTGCGCGTGGTGACCCGAGTGCGCGAGCTGGTGCGTTCTGGCCAGCGCGGCGCGCAGCAGCTTTCGGCGAACCGGCCGGTCGAGACGGCCACGAGCAAGGTCGACGAAGCGGTGGCCTCCGTCGAACGTGAGGTGCTCAAGGTGGCCCTGCAGTTGCCGGCGGTCGCCGGCCCGCAGTTCGACGCGCTGACCGAGGACGCCTTCCTGCTCCCAGCGCACCGCTCGCTGCGCGGCGCGATCGCCGCGGCAGGGGGCACAGCCGCGGCCGTGAGTGGGCCTGCCTGGACCTCGACGGTCGAGTCGCACCTGGACGAAGCGCTGCGCAGTGGGGTCCACGCGCTCGCTGTCGAGCCGCTGCGCACCGGTGTGTTCTCACAGGACCGCTACGCCGACGCGATGCTGGCCAGGCTGCAGGAGATCGTCGCGGCGCGGCAGATCGCCGCGCTGAAATCTCGGTTGCAGCGGATCAACCCCCAGGAACAGCCGGAGGACCACGCCCGTCTGTTCGGGGAACTCATCTCGATGGAAAGCCATCGCAGGATGCTGCGCGAGCGGGCGATCGGCGGCCAGTGATGGTGTTGTTCACCCGCCGTGAGACGCCGCCCTCGGAACTCACCGCGCTACTGGGGCGCGAGGACCGGGTCATCGCTTGGGCCGATGTCGCCGGCGGCCAAGGCACCGAGCGAAGCAGCGTCGTGCTGGCCTCGACTCGCGGCCTGTGGTGGCCGGGGGCGGACGGACATCGACTCATCGGGTGGCACGTCATCGATAAGGCGGTGTGGCGCGATGAGGTTCTCACGGTCATCGAAGCGGAGGTAGTCGACGACCTGCTGCTCGTCGACCGCCCCGCCGTGTCACTGCAGCTGAGCAGGCCGCGCGACCTGCCGCCGACCGTACGCAAGCGTGTCGAGTCGAACGTCGTCAGATCGGAGTTGCGCCCAGTGCCCGGCGGCGCGGGACGGTTCGTCGCGCGGCGGGTACCGGGCCGCGACGGCGTCGTCTGGCGAGTCCGGCTCGAGCCCGGCACAGCCGACAGCGTGCAGCTACGTGCTCACCTCAGCGAAGTGCTGGCGCAGTTGCGTGCCCAGTGGGCGAGCCCGGACGGCTGAGGTCAGTGCCGGTAGGAGCCGTTGACGCTGTGCGCCGCGGGCTGCTCCCCGTGCAGCCGTGCCGCCAGCAGCTCGCGGGCCCGGTGGGTGACCGTGTCTACCTGGGCCTGCAACACACCGGCGGTGGTCTGCACGGTCTGGCTACCCGCGAATCGTCGCCCTACCGCGACGATCGTCTCATAGCGTTCGTGGCCGGCCTTGGTGCCGAGCACGTAGCCGACGGCACCGCCAATCAACAGCGAGAGCTTCATTGCCGGATTCCTTCCAGAGGCGATTCCGATCAGCCTAACCCCGCCGCGGCCAGGGGCCATGGTGGGATAAACTGACCGGGCTGCGCGGCTTGTGCCGAGCGTTCACGGTCCCCCATAGCTCAATTGGCAGAGCATTCGACTGTTAATCGAAGGGTTTCTGGTTCGAGTCCAGATGGGGGAGCAAATACGGGGCCTCTAGCGTTTCGGAGCAAGATCAGGCGTCATTTACTCATCGAAAACGGATGAGGACGGTGTCGCTGTGGGACGGCCTCCGCGGCGGCGGCCGACCGTGACACCTGCCTATGCCACTTGATCTTGGGCGCCCCCGAAGTGCACCGGGTCTGTATGGCGATTTTCGGTAGGGGTGACAAGGGTCGATGTCTCTGCGGGTCAGGGCGGCCTCGGTCAGGGTCATGTGCCGGAGGACATGTAGGCGGCGAGGATGTAGTTGGGGTGGCGGTCCAGGTTCGTGCGGGCTCGGTCATAGCGCATCGTGGTGCGCGGGTCGGCGTGGCGGGCGGCGATTTGGGTGTCGCGCAGGTCGACCCCGGCGTCGAGCATTGTGGTCACGAACGTGTGGCGAAGCATGTGCGGGTGCATGCGGGCGATCCGCACCCCCGCTACCTTCTGCAGGCGGTGCAGGCGCCGGATGGCGGCGTGGCGGTCCATCCGGGCGCCGCGGCGATTGAGCAGGATCGGGCCGGCAGCCCGGTCGCCGACCGCTCGGTCGATGGCACGGCCGACCGCGGGCGGTAACGGCACGAGCACGACTTTGTGTCCCTTACCAACCACCCGAAGCACACGGTGGCCGTGCTCCTCACCGAGGTCGGAGATGTCCACGCCGGTGGCCTCGAAGATCCGCAGACCCAACAGTCCGAGCAGGCAGACCAGGGCGAAGTCGAACTGGTTGGTTGACTGGCGGGCGGCGGTGAGCATGGCCTCGAACTGCAGGTGGCTCAACCCGAGCGTGGGGGACTGCGCCGGGACGTTCGGTCGGCGGACATATTCCGCTGGCGAATGTTGGAGCACGCCGTCGATGACGCAGGTTCGGTAGAACCCGGCGACCACCGCCATCCGTCGCGACACGGTGCTCGCAGCGTAGCGGCGATGTTCCTGCATCCACCGCACATACAGCTCGACATGCGGACGGGTCGCGGCCAACGGCTCGAGCCCGCGTTCGCCGCACCAAGCCAGGTAGGCACGCAGATCAGACTCCGAATGCAGACGCGACTCCCTCGTCGCGACACTGGCAACGAAGGCCGGGATGCTGGTAATGCCAGAACCACAACAAGAGGCCACGCTCGGTCGGATCCGCGCCTTCCTCGCCCACAGACCGGAGACCGCGCGCGGCGAGTTCACTCTGCCGATGCTGACCGGTGTGCTTCGCGTCCGCCGACTGTAAAGCGACCCATCCGCCCACGTCCATCGGCTAGATCGCGCGCCAGCAGCGGCAAAGGCGGATGACTTCATGGATGACGCAGTAGCTGAACGGGCGGTCGTCGGGTGATCCCGTTTCCAGCTTCGATCGTGCGCGCCTTACGGCGTGTGGTAGGCGTCACTGCGGGGCACAACCGCTAGCACCGTTACGACGCGTTTCGGGTCGCCGATACGGTAGATGACGCGATACGTTCCGCGCCGCGCACTGTGACGGTCGTCGAGCGGCGACTCGAGTCGCTTGCCCACCCGCTGTGGATTGTCGAGCAATGGACCGATGATGAACTCGTAGGCTGCGAAGGCGACTGCCTCTGGCAGCGTCTCGCTGAGTTGACGCCGAGCCGTTGGTGAAATGACGAGGCGATACCGCCGCGACTGGCTCACGCGCCCGGACGTCGGCGACGCATCGCCGCGGCCAAGTCATGCTCAGATTCGCCCTCGCCGCGGGCAAGTTCCGCGTCGGCCTGAGCCAACTGCCGCATCGCTTCGGAATCAGCCAAGATCGCGATGGTCTCCTCTAGGGCCTCGAGGTCTTCGACGGCAACCAAGACAGCCGATGGTCTGCCGTGGACTGTGACGGTCACCCGCTCGTGTTGGCTCGCGACGCGACCTACCAGCTCAGACAGGTGCGCCTTGACGTCGGCCAGCGAGAGAGTTGAAGACATGGTCATAAGTATGACTATCGGCAGGGGGTCCTGCAACTAACACTCACAGCCCAAGATCAACTCGAACGCCCAACATTCGGCACAGCGGATCGATTCGCAAACGTACGATCCCCAGCGTCTGCTACGTCTCGCCACCCGGTCGAGGGTGACGCAACGCGTCGCGAGGTACGACGCTACGCCCGCGATCCTGAGCCCTGGCGTGCTGCTGAGAACGTCGAGGTGACGTCGAGTGTCAGCTCGCAGTCGGCCAACAGGTAGGAGGGTTCGCTCGGCACGTTCACAAGGCGACGTGCTACGGTGTGCTACGTGAGGACGGTGACTCATCGGGAAATGCGCAACAGCAGCGGCGAGATCCTTCGTGCTGTTGCCGCGGGCGAGAGCATCCTCGTCACCAACAACGGTGCGGTGGCGGCTGTGATTTCGCCACCGACGACTGATGTTCTAGCTCGATTGGATGAGCAAGGACAGCTCCGCCCCGCTCGCCGGCCGATAACAGATCTGTCGAGCATCCGCCGTCGCGCGGCGAGCGTGACGAGCAGGGAGATCATCGAGGACGTGCGGGGGCGTTGGTGATCTCCTATCTCGATACCTCCGCCGCGATGAAGCTGCTCGTCGAGGAGGGGGAGTCCGAGGCTCTCGTGGCCGGGCTGGAATCACCCGAGCATGATCGCCGCCTCGTTGCGTCTTGGCTCCTACATACCGAATTGCATTGCGCGGTCAACCGACATCCGAACGACATCGAACTCGAGGCTCTCGGCGTGGTGCTGGACATCGTGTCATTGGTTGACCTCACGCGTGGTGATCTACTGACCGCGGGCACGTTGCCGGGACGGCTGCGGTCCAACCATGCGATGCATCTTGCTGTTGCACTTCGCGTCGGCGCGGAGGAGATCTTCACTTACGATGCGGAGCTTGCCGCTGCCGCCTCCGCGGCCGGTCTCGCGGTCCTGCAGCCAGCATGATCGTTCACCGCGCGACTATTAATCCTGATAAATTGTCGGGTGATCTCGGGGGAGCGCGACCCTGGCAGATTGAAGCGGGTCATGCTTGTCTCGCAGCTCGATTGTGGTCTCGAACCGGCGGAATTAGCGAAGGATTCGACGCATCGTTTACTCATCGAAATGACCAAAAATAGTCAAGTTCAGCAACGCTGGTAAACGCGGAATCCCTTACGTAGAAAGGGATTCCGTGTTCAGTCAACGTAATAAACCACTCAAGATCAACTCGAAGGGTTTCTGGTTCGCGTCCAGATAGAGAAGGCAGATCCTGGAGATTGGCTGCCACGAGGGAGCATCTACTTCCCGGCGAACGCGTGGCGACCGTGACGTGGGTCGACGCGCAACCGCGTCGTCGACCTAGGTCACGGTACGGTCACGAATCCGCGAGACGTGCGTAGCCGCAGACCAGCGCGGAGATGCTGACCGCATAGCAACTCAGTGGTATTCAGGGCACAGGCGTACGGCAGCGTTCCAGCAGCGGGCGCGGCCACGACGGCGGAACAGTGATGGCAGTAAGCGGGAGCCGTGGTGCCACGGATCCCCTGGACCGAGCCTTTGCACGTATGACTGCGCTGGAGCGCCGCGTACTCGCCTTGGCCTACGGCGAGGGGTTGACCCAGGCCCAGATCGCCGACAGCCTTGCCGTGTCGCGCTCGGCAGTCTCCCGCGCCGTGCTGCGAGCGATGCATCTCGTCGCGGACTCCGTCGAGGCCGAAGCGGACGCCCGCTGAACTCGCCCCGGCGGCTCGCCTCACCTGCGCCGGGGCCGCCGGGGCGTCCTGGCCACGCGAGGCGGCCCTCCACCGTTTCCCGGGAGACTCCGAGTTGGGTATCGGTTGCGGGTCGTGCAACACGCTCGACCCCGCGCTGAACCCACAGCGCATACGCTGAAACTCGCGCACCGCACAGGCCTTCAGTCAGGAGAGACTCATGTCCAGCAACTCCGGGTTCGAGCCGCGGCCTGGCGAGCCACCCTTACCGACTGGTTACCCGCTGCCGGCCGAACCCGATGCTTCCGGGCGCCCACCCACCCAGGTTCCGCCGCCCCCGCCGCCGCCCGTGTCTGCACCACCCATGCAGGCACCGCCCCAGGCGCCCGCGGCTGTAACATCAACTGGGGCCGCGCCTGTCCCGGCGGGGATTGACGAGCGCGGGCATGTGCGAGGCGGACGGATAAGCGCGTTATGGATCGGGCTGATCCTGGCGGCCGTTCTGCTGGTCGCCCTGCTGATCTTCATCGCGCAAAATTCTCACACAGTGGTCATCCACTACCTCGGCTTCCATGGCCACATTTCTCTCGGTGTGGCGATGCTTGCCGCGGCCGTTATCGGGGTCCTGCTCGTCGCCATACCCGGAAGCGCCCGAATCATCCAGTTGCGTCGAGCCCTGAAGATCAACCAGCGGGGCCAGTCCTAGACGCCACGGATTCCTACCGTTCATACTGGGGCCGATTGGGTCGTCCTCCCGCTACGCCTTCCGCGCCGCGCCGACCTCGTCCGGCCACATTCGGCGGCCGTGCTGAGGCAGTCGGTGCGGGTCAGTCAGGCACAGCGGCTATGGCAGTTTCGTCACAAGGGTTACTTGACAATCTCGAGTTCGACATCGAGCTGCCCGGCGATCTGGCAATCGACTTCGTCGACGTCACGCTGGGTGACACCGCTCTATTGAACGCCCTGATCGACATTCGCCACGACCAGATGAAACGGGGTTACAGCATGAGCATCCTCAACCCGCCGGGGATCCTGCGGCTGTTCCTGGTAACCGGTTTCCGAAAGTGAACGATTCGAGGTCGAACGGCCCTCGTCGGAACGATCCGAGTTCCGTGCACCCGTCTGGGCCGGACGGGGATGATAACGCCGCCCCCGGGCCTGAGCCCACGGACACCAGCCACCCCACTGGGGAGGAGCAGGCCGCAGAGAACACCGAGAACGACCCACCAGGCTGAGGCGCGTACGCCGACACTCAGCTCGGCCACCGACGACCGAGTACGCCATGCAGGTGGGTCACTCCATGTTCAAGGGCGCTCTGGATGGTCGCGAGCCGATGCTGTTACGAGCCGATGCCGTTACGAGCCGATGCTGTCACGCGCCGACGCTGGGGTGGCGCCGTCGCTAGTGTCTTCGTCGGTGCTGCGGTCACTACCGCCCGAGCCCTTCGTGCGAACGTCCTCGCCGCGCCTGCTGGTGCTCTCCCCGACGCCTAATGCGCTCCGCGCGCTCATGTCGTCGGGTGGGACGCCTTCGCGCTCCTCTTTCGACTCGACAGGTTCCGGGCCAGGTTCGGACGCGTTGCTGGCGTCGAAGGACTTGTGGCTGGACTCCCGCCCGGCATCGGGAGCGGGCTCGGCCCACCCACCGTGTTCATGTCCTTCGGGGTGAGAGGTGGGGATCTCGTCGCTGCTGCCCATTTCAGGCCTCCTTGGTATGACGTAGGTCACGTCTCACAGTGGGTTTGCCCATGTGAAACGGGCTTGTAACCGACTGACCTCACGCAGTCCCTCGCGCCCCTGTCGGGATACCTGGACAGTGCGCTTGCCTGTGCTAGTCGGGGAGCGCTGAATTGATCACCCTGGCGAGGACCGCTCTGGCCGCGTCGTGGAGGTTGCCGCTGTCGGAATCGGCGAGGCGGTGCAGCTCGGTTCGCGCGGACTCGGGTGTGTGACCGCGGGCTATGAGAACGCCGACCGCTTGGTTGATGCCGCTCCAAAACTCGAAGCCGTCGATGCCCTCGCCGTGCCTGGGGAGCGTGAGGTGACGATCGAGGACGAGGTCGGACAACTCGAGTCCGAGGGCAAAGCTGAGGTCGGCTGCGAGATCGACGAAGGCGCCCGGGTCCGCAGCATAGAACAGCAGTGAGCTGCTGCCATGCGCGCCCGAGATTGCGCTCAATGGCAGCAGCAGTGAGCTGGCGACCGGGCGTCGGGCGGGCCCTCGACGCAGGCGGTGAAGCTCAGCTCGCTCGCGCTCAGGGTGAACGTCATTCGCAGCCCGAGATAGGAATCAACGGCGCGCCGCAGGTCCGCGGTCAGCGTCTGCAGTTGTTCTTGCAGGTCGACGTCGGGTTCATCCAATGCATGGTTGAGCGCGGCGAGGTCAGCGGCCAACGCGTCGGTGAGGTGCAGGCGGATGCTCCGGCGTCCCGATCGCTGAGTTGGGTGCCGGCTCGGCCGCAGCGGGTCGCCCCAGCTGTCGTCTGAGGTCACAAGCGGGTCGAGTCCCGCTTCGACGGACTCAGGACGCTCACGCTAC
>JALYIL010000195.1 GCA_030775825.1 Actinomycetota bacterium | reverse complement strand
GCCGGGGCGATGCCCGCGAAGGCCGACGCCCGGATCGCCCAACTCGGCGAGTCGCTCCATCCCGGCATCACCGCCGACCCGCACTGGCCAACCCTGGCGCAGCAGCTCTACGTCGCCGACCGCGAGGGCTTGCGCGCCGACGACCTGCACCGCATCGCCACCGCGCGGCCGCTGCCAATCGATCAACCCGCGTCGGCGTTGGCGTACCGGCTCGTCGACACCATCGGTGACCGCGCGCCCACGACGACGAGCCGTGCGGTCGCGGCGACAGCGAGGTCGACCGCTCCCGACGTCGCGCCGCCCGAGCCCGCGGCTCGGCGTTCGCCCGAACGCATGGTGAGACGCCCGTACGAGCCGCCGCACGTGCAGTCGCTGCCCGACGATCTGCGCATCGTCCGATCGCAGCCGCGGCACGGCCCGCGGCGGTAGGACCAGTTCCGGGTATGGCCTGTGCTAGAAATTTCTCGGCCGGACCATTCGCGTGGGCACGTCTCCGGGGTTCCAGCGTGCTGGAATTTCCTTGATCGCGTTTTGGGTTAGCCACGGCAAACCGCCTTCCCTCCGCATCTGCCGTCGCATGCCGCCCGAGCAGCGAGCGCGGGCGATGCGTCGAGGGCGATGTCCAAGACCAGCTCGGCGAGTTCCAGATAGACACGCTTCAGCGGCTGCTCCTCGTTCCGCGGCAGAGGTGCTTGCTCTACTCGGCTACAGGCGCAGACATGCGCCCGGCGCGAGGAGGTGCTGATGGGCGGTCAATCGAACGACGCCGCAAGTCAGCGCCGACGTGCCGTCGATCGTCATCGCCTCTCTGACGAGGAGGAAGCGTGGATCGCGCGCCAACTCGCGAGCGCTCCGCCGATTGATGACTCGGCGCGACGACGGATCGAGCAGCTTCTGGCGTTGCCGCCGGACCGATTCAATGCCGGCAGAAGCGGCAAGCGAGCGTCGTGATCAACCTCGCGTCGTTCGTCGAGACCGTCGCACCAACTCGATAGGGTTCAGTGTCGTGGCGGCGAAGAAGAAGCAGGCACGACGCGATGACGCGATCGCTCCGAAGATGGACGACTCGTACGAGATCGTGTACTTCCGTCGGCACCGCGACGACGATTCCACGCAGGCCGCGCCCGGACAACAGTTCCTTGCGAACGTGCCGCCGGCGATCGCTGCTCGAATGCGCGCTGTGGTCATCGCCGTCGCGAAGGCGCCCCCGCATAAGTTCGCCGGCGGCGGCAAGTGGGAGGCCATGCACGACACGATGGCCGGCATATACGAGATCCGCGTGGACGGCCCACCCAACCGCACGCACTACCGGCTGTTTTGCCTGCTCGATACCAAGGCGCAAGGGCACGGCCCATTGCTGGTGATCATCGACGGCGCGTCCAAGCCGTTCCGGACCGAGCTGCCGCAGAAGATCTACGACCGGGTCAGCGCGCTGCGGGACGAATACTTGAAGCGTTCGAAGCGCTCACTCGTCTGATTGTCAGCTGACCCCGGCCACTTCCCGAAGCGGCTCGGTGACTGACACTCGATCTCCCTCGCTCATAGGGCGGAGCACGACCTCGTAGCCAAGCGCGGCCGCGAGGTCGGTGATCATGCCCAGCGACGGGTTGACCTGTTGGGCGGTCAGTAACCGTCGAACTGCGGCCGGCTGGCGTTCGATGGCACGCGCGAGGTCGGACTTCGAAAGGCCCTGCTGCTCACGCAGCTCGTCCAGCTCGTTCACCACAGCGTCGATGACGGCGATTCGCCGCGACTCCAGGATGAAGTGACGCCGGTACTCCGGATCGGTCATTGCTGCTTCGTGGTCGTCCCAGAACACGCTTCGCTTCGACATGCCCAGCCTCCTCCGAACCTCATCAGAAGCGTAACACAGGAGTTACGCCCTTGGTTCCCGGCTACGCGCTGTGACGCCAGACGATATCGATGTCGTCGGGGTTGAAGTGCGGACCTCGAGACGACGGCTTGATCGTGATTCGCTCGATGATCTCCGAAAGGATCAGCCGCTTGCGCTCGTTCGAGACGTCCGACGAATCCAGTTCGGCGATCTGCGTTTCGCGCGAGGGGAGTTGCCGAATGTTTTCGCCCTCGGCGGCCGCGGCGCGCGCCGAGTCGATTCGAGCGTTGAGTTCGGCGAGCGTGGCGTAGAAGTCCTCGTCGCTGATCTGCCCGCTGCTCCACGCTGTCCGAAGTCCGGCCTTGCGCGCCTGGAGCCGGTCGAGGTCGCCGGCCTTCACGGCGCGCTCGGCGCCCGCTCGGCGTGGGCGGACGTTCTCCCGCTTGAGGTAGTCGATCGCAAGCGCGACGACCAGGCGGTCGACCTTGTCGGCGTTGCGGCTGACGCCATTGCAACCGCCGAGGTCCTTGGGGCGACAGCCGTACATGCGCATGCTGCGCACGACGCGGCCGACCATCCGGGTCTCGCACTTGCCGCAGATGCATAGCCCGGACAGCAGATGCTTGCGGCCAGTGGCGGCGGGCGTCTTCACGTTCTTCGCGCCCCGGCCCGTGCCGACATCCAGCGTGTTCTGTAGCAAGATCCACTCGTCGACCGTGAGGATAGGCGTCCAATCGCCGCGTACCCATTCGCCGTCGTAGCGGACAGCCCGAAGCCACCACTCGTTGACCTTCGGCCGGTTCTCGTGGAACACGCCGGTGTAGGCGCGGACGCCACCGAGTCGCGGATTGCGCAGGATGTTGGTGAGAGCCGTGCGCGTCCACTTCTTCCCGCCGACGGTAGGGATTGCTCGCCGCTGGAAGTCGAGGGCGACGGCCGTGAGCGATTCGCCGTTCTCGACGCGCCCCGCGGCCTCACGCAGCAGGTCAGCCTCGGACGGGACAAGCGTTTGACCATCGGACTCCCAGCCGAAGCGCCGCGGCCCCCCGCGCACGACCTTCCCCTGCTGTGCGTGTTGCACCGCGGCGCGCGCCTGCCGGCGGCTGGTGTCCTCGCTCGACTTCAGGGCCACCGAGACGAGCATCCGCGCGAGCATGCGACCGCCCGAGGTCATCAGGTCGATGTCGCCGGTAACCGGCTTGACCGGGACCTTCTTGTATTCGACCCAATCGATGAGGTCCTCGAGGTCGCGCGGCTGCCGGGCGAGGCGATCCATGTCGTAGAAGACGATGCCGTCGATGTGGCCGGCCTCCAAGTCGTCGAGCATCTGCCGAAACGCAGGCCGGATCACGCGGAAGGCGACGCGGCCGTCGGCCAAGCGGACCTTCCTCTTCCGGTACGCCGACGTGTCGTTCTCGTCGTAGCGGCGGGCGAACGGTCCCCAGCCCATCCGCTCGCGCAACAGCTCGCAGTCGTCGTCCTGGCGCGCGACTCCCTCGGCCAGGCCGAGCTTGTCATAGCTGATCCGCTTGTAGAGGCCCGGACGCTCCGGAACGTGCGACGGCGCAAGGTCGATCGTCCGCAGGAAGAAGGGCGAACTCTCCAACAATCGCTGGTCCACCAGGCGAATCTACTACAACCTAATGCAATGGTGTATAACCGCACGATCGCCGCTGCGTACTCGGTCCGCGGTTTTCCGCATGGCCCGGTGTCTGCGCCGGTGACGTGGGATGAGCTGCCTGAGGTGGATATGAATGACTTCACCATCGCCACGATGCCGGCGCGGTTCGCGGCGTTGGGTGACGTGCACGCCGGGATCGATGACGCGGTGTGGTCGATCGAGCCGCTGCTGGAGTGGGCAGAGCGCGATGAGCGCGACCGTGGTTTGGGGGATGCGCCCTACCCGCCGAACTTTCCCAAGCAGGAGGGTGAGCCGCCGCGGGTACAGCCGTCGCGGATGAACAAAGCGAACTGGGCCGAGGTGGCGACGCCCTCGGACGGGACCGAGTCGCAGAACCTGGACTGAGCCACGGCCAACATATCCGCGGCCAGATACTCCCAGTCCGGCGAGTCGAGCCGACGGCTGCCGGCTTTACCTAGTCGCTGGCCATTCGGCCTAGCTTTGGGAGGTGATGTTCAGTCCCGACCTGCGAGAGGGGGTGGCCAGTGGCGAGATCACCGTCTCTATCCGGCTATGGGGGCGCCCAAAGGTGAAGGCTGGCGGTCGGTACGCCACCGCAAACGTGCTCATCGAGGTCGAGTCGGTCGAACTACTGCCCTTCTCCGCCGTAACCACGGCCGACGTTCGCCGTTCGGGCGAGCGTGATCGAGAATCGCTTCGAAATCGAGCCGCGCACGCCGGTCCGATCAATGACGACACCTTGGTCTACCGGATCGAGTTTCATGTCGTGTAGTAGCGCGGGTTCAGCGGGCCGTGTCTCTGCGCGCGGTCCGATGAACAGGCAAAACCTAGGTATCCCGGCGGTCGGGTGACGACGAGGTCCAACCGGGTGCAAGATCTAGCCATGGCTGGGGGAGTGCATGTGCCGGCGGCGCAGTCGCACGTTGCGTGGGATAACGCGCTGCCTCCTGCCGTCGTGGTTGCACCCGGCGATGAGCTCGAGCTGGACCTCATTGACGCGTCGGGTGGCCAGATAACGCCGACCGACGACGCACTCGCTGTCGGCCGATTGAACTTCGCAGCCGTCAACCCGTGTACTGGGCCGGTTTACGTCGACGGCGCGCAGCCGGGCGACGATCTCGTAGTCACCATCCTCGACATAGCGACAGGAGGGTGGGGGTGGACCGCGAACATCCCGGGATTCGGGTTATTGGCCGAGGACTTTCCGGATCCGCATCTGCGCGTGTCCACCATCAGCGCGGGCATGGTGGCGTTCGGGCCCGGTATCCAGATCCCGATCAAGCCAATGATCGGGACCATCGGCGTAGCACCGGAGATGCTGGGCCAGACACCGTTACTGGTCCCCACCGAAGCCGGCGGCAACATGGACATCCCGCAGCTTCAAGCCGGCGCTCAGCTGCATCTTCCGGTGCGTGTGCAAGGCGCGCTCTTGTCGGCTGGAGACACCCACGCGGTCCAAGGTGACGGCGAAGTCTGCGGAACCGGGGTTGAGACGTCCGCTACGGTTCGGCTGCGGGTCGACGTGGTGCCAGGCGCTGCGACCGCAACTCCCTGGTACGTCCATCCCTGCTCGAGCGCACCCCAGAGCTGGGCGGCCACCACGGGCATCGGGCCGGATCTGTTTCATGCGGCGCGCGAGGCCACGCGCCGCGCGGTCGATCTCGTTTCCGCGCATGCGGGACTCGAGCCCGTCGATTCTTACTTGCTGCTGAGCCTGGTCGGTGAGCTTCGGGTCTCGGAAATCGTCGATGCGCCGAACTGGGTGGTCAGCATGCACATTCCGGCAAGCTACCTCCGCCTTCACTGAGCTGGCCGCCGCACAGCGCCGCACGCACGGTGCCCGGGCCTACCGTCCGACCTCCCGCTCCGTAGCTCGGGTCATCCGCCAGCCATTGCCCCGACGATCAGGAACGGGTCGGTGCCCGCGACGACGCCAGCCGGCAACTCTGCCTCAGGTGAGTCGTGCGACAGGTCCTGCTCGCAGGCGAAGAACCGAACAAACGCGCGCCGTTGACCGGTTGCCGGATCGCGAATGGTGCCCCGCAATGCCGGGTAGCGCTGCTCGAGCGCGTCGATCACACCGCGCTGGGTGGGCTCGGCGTCCACGCCCACCTCGCGCTCGCAATGGGCCAACTGGCGCAGGTGAGCTGGCAGGATCACCCGGATCGTCACAGGGTCTGCACCTCAACCGATAACACCGGCGGCAGGTCACGCACGATCGGCGTCCACGAATCGCCGGCGTCATGCGATGCGTAGACCTGGCCGCCGGTCGTTCCGAAGTAGACGCCGCAGTCCGCAAGCGTGTCGACGGCCATAGCGTCGCGAAGCACGTCGACGTAGCAATCCTGTTGCGGCAACCCGTCGGTGAGGGCTTCCCACTCGTCACCACCCGTTCGGCTGCGGTACACGCGCAACTTGCCTTCCGGCGGGAAGTGGTGCGAGTCGCTGGTGATCGGGACGACGTACACGGTGGCCGGCTCGTGGGCATGAACGGTAATGGGGAACCCGAAGTCGCTGGGCAGATTGCCACTAACCTCTCGCCAGTGCTCGCCCGCGTCGTCGCTGCGCATGACGTCCCAGTGCTTCTGCATGTAGAGCGTGTCCGGCCGATCTGGGTGCATCGCGAGATTGTGAACGCAGTGACCGACCTTTGCTGCCGGCGAGGGAATCCCGTCGGAGAGCAGGCCTTGATTGATCGGGCGCCACGACGTACCGCCATCGTCGGTTCTGAAGACGCCGGCTGCGGAGATCGCAACGGTAATGCGGTCCGCATTGTCCGGGTACAGGATGATCGTGTGCAAGCACAGGCCACCGGCGCCAGGCTGCCACTGCGGTCCAGAGCCGTGCTCGCGCAGTCCGTTCAGCTCGTGCCACGTCGTGCCGCCATCGGTACTGCGGAACAACGCCGCGTCCTGGATACCGGCGTAAATTAGTTCCGGGTCGCCCGGCGACGGCTCGAGGTGCCAGACCCGGGTGAACTCCCAAGGACGGAGGGTTCCGTCATACCACTGGTGCTCGCCGGCGGGGCTTGCGTAGCTGAAGTCGTTGCCGACCGCGTCCCAGGTGAGGCCGCCGTCGTCGGATCTCTGGATGACCTGGCCGAACCAGCCGCCCGAGGGTGCAGCCCAGATCCGGTCAGGATCGGCCGGCGACCCGGCCACGTGATAGACCTCCCACCCCGCAAAGTGCGGGCCGGCAACCTGCCATTCCCGACGCCGCTCGTCGGAGGTCAGCACGAACGCACCCTTTCGAGTGCCGACCAGAACCCGCACGCCAACCATGTCGCCTCCGAAATCGTCCGTCCTACCGGTAAGCCCGTGCTATCGGTAAGACGGTCCTATCGGTAAGACGGTGCCCTACGCCAGCACGCATGGCCAGTACTGATTCGAGTTCTCCCGACGACAGTCCTGAAACGGCGGCGGCTAACCTGCAAAGCATGTCGAGCTTCAGTTCGAAGGTCCGCGATCGCTTCGACGCCGCGGGCAAGCCCGTCGTGCGCTGGAGCCTCGGTCACCTGGTTCCGCGGACGGTGATCCAGGCTGCAGCTCGTCGCGGTGACCTGCAGGGCCGCCTGATCCGGATCAGCCGCGGCGGCGACCCTTTCCCGGTATTCGAGGAAATCCGCAGCCACGGACCGATGTACCGCGGCCGCTTCGCCTACGTGACCGCATCACTGCCCGTGGTTCGTGAGGTCCTTTCGAGCAACGACTTTCGCACCGGCTTTGACCCGGCCCCAGCGCAGGGGATCCTCGGGCGGCTCTTCCGATGGGCCGCTGACACCGGGCGCCTCGGGCCGCTGGAGCCGCCTTCGCTGCTCGTCACCGAACCACCGGACCACACGCGTTACCGAAAACTGATTACCCGCGTGTTCAGCGTGCGCGCCGTTGACAAGCTGCGGGAACGCACCGAGGCGATCGCATCCGAGCTGCTCGATGTGCTCGGCGGGTCCTCCGACACCGAGCTGATCGAGGCCTACTGCACGCTGCTGCCGGTCACCGTGATTTCGGAGGTCCTCGGCGTGCCGCTAAGCGAGCGTTCCCGAATCCTCGCCTTCGGCGAGGCGGCCGCTCCGAGCCTTGACCTGGGGTTGTCTTGGCGGCAGTTCCGCACTGTCGAGTCGGCCCTTGCGAAATTCGACACCTGGCTGGGCACGCACCTCGACCAGCTGCGAGCCGAGCCCGGCGACGATTTGCTCAGCCAACTCGTCGCGGCCCGCGAGGACGGCGTCGGCCTGGAGGAGCGCGAACTGAAGGCCACCGCGGGCCTGGTGCTTGCCGCCGGATTCGAGACGACCGTGAACCTGCTCGGCAATGGCGTCGCGTTGCTTCAAGCCCACCCTGATCAGCTCGCACTGCTGCTCGAGCACGGCGACTGGCCGAACGCGGTTGACGAGATCTTGCGGCTCGATCCGCCTGTGCTGCTCACCGGCCGCTCGGCCTCGCGCGACACGGTCGTCGGCGGTGTGGCGGTGCCGCGCGGCGCGCTGGTGACGACCCTGCTGGCCGCCGCCAACCGCGACCCGGAAACCTTCGAGGACCCGGGCCGATTCGACGTGACCAGGGCGAACGCGAAAGAGCATGTCTCCTTCTCGGCCGGAAGGCATTTCTGCCTCGGCGCGGCCCTCGCGCGAATGGAAGGCGAAGTCGGCCTCCGGTTGCTGTTCGAGCGATATCCCGATCTGCGGACAATTCCCGGCAGCCGGCGCCGCGATACCCGAATCTTGCGCGGTTACGCGAGACTGCCGGTGCGCCTCGGGGCGGCTTCGCGCCAACCGGCGTAAGCGTAGAGGCTCGCCGCGGCCATTGATGGCTGTCATCCTTGGCGGATGCACACGGTGTACGAGGCGGCCGGCGGCATGGAGGGCCTTGTCCGCCTGGCGAGAGCATGGCACGCGCGCGTGATGACGGACGACGTGGTCAGCCACGCGTTCAGCCACGGCTACCATCCCGAGCACACCGAGCGCCTCGCCGCCTACTGGGCCGAGGCTCTAGGGGGCCCGGCCGCGTACTCGGGTGTTTACGGCGACGAGACGTACGTGGTACGGATCCACAGCGGCAACGGTTTGCACGAGGAGATGGATCAGCGCGCGATCGCCTGCTTCGATCAGGCGTTGACCGACATCGGCCTGTCCCAGACAGATGCGATCCGCGGCGTACTGCACGCTTACTTCGCGTGGGCGACCGCGACATCGATGTCGAGGTACCACGCCTCGGCCGCAGACGTGCCTGATGGCCTGCACATCCCGCACTGGTCCTGGGCGGGGCTGCAGAGCTGAATCGGCTAGTGCCGGGCCGGCTCGATCGTGAGAATGCGCCGGTGAGTGGCGAGTATCGCCGCGATCATTTCGCGTCCCTTCATTGCAGCTGCCACGGGCACGACGCAGAGCAGCATGGCGAGCACCACGGCGACCGGCCGCGAGGCGAAGTAGGACAGCACCGCCAGGGGGCTCGGTACCAACGCCTGACAGATCCACAATGCCCACCACCACGCGACCAGCCGGCGCGCGGGATCACCGTGGGGCGTGCAATCGGCAGCCACCTGGTACGGGAACCAGAAGCTGACGACGGGGACGATGAATCCCAGCCACGCCCAGACGGTTGCCCGCCGCGCTGGCAAGCCGGGACGGCGCGGATATCGACGCGAAACTGCTGGACGATCTGGCGCAGCACGTGGCCGAAGTAGACGGCCGTGATCACGTACCCGAGGATCGCGACCGCGGCTACCGCAATGAGGCCGATGCTCGCTCGCCCGGCCGCACGCTCCTCACCGGCCAGATCGGCCGCGGCGTCGACTCCAGGACCCAGCCATTGCGCATGGGACGTCCACCCTGTGCCGTCCCACCATCGAGTCATTCCAGGGGAGAAGGGGTCGGGATACCACCCAGGTTGCATCTGGACGCGGTGCTTAGCCGTGGGCTCGCTCTCGCTAGCCGAGTACGTTGTTCGGGTCGTACAGGACGACCGTGCCGGCGACGAGATCGTGCAGCGACTTGTGCTCCTTCCCGGTCACAAACATGATCAACGAGATCAGGCCGGTGATGATGCTCAGGATGCCGTCCACGATCCGGCCGATGATGTCGCGCAGCGCCATGATTCCCCAGGACGCCTTCTTGTTCTCAACCGGGCGCCAGACCTTCATCTTCAGTACCGAGAGCGCAGGTGAAGTGCCGCGGCCCCATACGACCAGACCCCAGATGACATAGCCAATGCCGAGGGTCACGATCGCAAGGAGTATCGACAAAAAATATGCGCCTATCCGCCGGCCCACGCTTGCCAGCTGAGTGCCGTTGGGCAGCGTCAGCCCGCTCGCAGGATCGAAAAACATCCCCGGCGGGACGCTCGTGGGTGCCAGCTGTCCGTAGCCGTACTGCGGCTGAACCGGGGGCGCCGGCTGGAAGTGCTGGCCCGGTTGCGGGGGTGGAGCAGTTTCGTAGGCAGGTGGAGGAGCCTGGTAGGCCGGCGGGGGAGCCTGGTAGGCCGGCGGGGGATCCTGGTAGGCAGGTGGAGGCGGCTGCTGTGGTGGCGGCTGGACTGGATCATTCGGGCTGGTCATCCTCGGGCTCCTCGGATAGCTGGATGGCGTTCCTCGATGCGATCAGGCAGGCCAGGTTGCTGAGGCTGCATACAGCGGTGTCCTCAAGATTCCGTATCGGCCGATACTGTAGCGCCACCTGCCTCGGTTTGTCAGAAGGTGCGTCGCCGTCTTCTGGCAGCGTCAATGCCCGGTACGTGAGGTGCGTCCGGTCACACCGCGTCCACGGCAGGTCAACGATTCCGGTCTCGCGCGGCCATGTTCCTGAGAACCTGCTTCAGGCGCGGCACACGTGGTCATCTTCTGCGCGGACCGTGGAGGTATGGACACCGAAAGCGATCCAGCGATCTACCCAGTGAGCCGCGAGGTTCGCGAGCTCTACATCGCCAAGATCAACAACGCGATCGGCGAAGGGCGCGAGTCACTCGTGTCGAGCCTGGTCGCCGATTATGACCAACACGCGCGTGCCCTGTCGGCGTCCGCCGACCGGCGCACGTCCGCCGGCCAGGCGGCCTGACTCGACTGGCTGCTAACCAGGTTGACGGGCCAGGACCCGTCGACGGTCCTTGCCGGCGGCCCCGCGGTCTCACCTGCGAGGCCGCCCGGTCGAGTGCGTCGAGATGATGCCGAAGTCAGCCTGTCGGAGCCAGACCGTTGGTTGGCGGCCCGACCGGACGATCCTTGGCCTCGTCTCCGGCGTGCAGCTTGTTGATCGTCGATGCGGAGTTTGGCATGACGTTGAAGGTGACTGCGTCCCCGACGACCAGGTTGCTGAGCTGGGCCTCGCCGTTCTTGTCGATATCGCTCGCCGAGGTCACCTGGTAGGTCGTCGTGGCGGTGCTCGTCCTGATCGTGACCGAGGCAGAACCGACGGCGGTCACCGTTCCGGATAGCTGGGGGACCTGGTAGCCACCCGGGCCGCCCGGCGCCGCTGTGCCACCCGGCGCCGCTGCTGCGTTCGAACCCATTGATGCGTTGTAGACGGCCGCTGTGGATCCCGTCGTGGAGGTGGCTGCGCTGGCCCCGAGTGCTGTGGCACCGATGGCACCCGCGGCGATTCCCCCACCGATTAAGGCGATCTTCAATCCGGTACGGAGTCCCCGGTGGGGGGTTGACGGGTTCGGTTCGATTTCCTGCGACATGAATACGACTCCTTCGGTGGTTTCCCGTGCCCGATCGGGCACTGCTGACACGGTCCGTCAGACAAGATCATTGCCACCCGAAGAGGGCATCAAGGACGAGTCAAGAGGTGCTGAGCGCTAGGCAACCCGGCGGGCGGACGAAATGTCGTTCGGGTCGGTCAAGCTGGCGCCCTTTCGGCACAACGATGTTTGACCGGTACGGTGCGGTTCAACACCAGGGGGACACCAGCAATGAGGCTTGCGCATTTCATTCATCGCTGGCTCGCTACTGGACCGCGCGGCGCGCCTGCCGGGCGGTCTTCCTAGCAGCCTCCTGCTCCCTGGCCCACAAGATGCCGAAGGTGAATGAGCTTTCGCCAGGCGCGGAGCCGGCCTCCCGCGCGGCGCGTATCAAGAACTGTGACGCGATCACGCTGTCCTGATGACCGCCGAGCCGTTCTTGCATCGACTTCGCCGCGGTCACCAACCGCCGGGCACTCTTTCCCATCGACGGTTCGGCCAGTTCGGCGACGTAACGCGCCCGTTTGGCAGCCTTGCGGGCTCGATGAAGGGCTTCGTGGACGTCAGGTTGGCCTGCCGCTGAGCGGACCCGAGTGGTTACCTTCTTCGACGCGGCGCGGACCCGACTGGCAACGCTGCCTTCAGGCTCGCATCCGTTGACGAAGGCGGGGTCGTCCCGCCACGCCTTCAGTTCCCGAACCAGGGCGAAGTAGCGCGGCCCATTCATGGCCTTCGCCACCACCGCCTGAGCTTGATCGCGTTGGCTGCCGAGCATGCGATCGATCCGTTCGGAGACCGGGCCCACGACGACTTCGCTCGGCAGCGACGCGACGGCATCGTCGAGATGTACCCGGAGCACCTCGCTGTCGCGCATGTCCCCGAGCAGTCCGGCGAACCATGAGAGTTCGCCGTCGAATGCCTGCGCGCGAGCAGGCTCGAAGGTGTCGGAGAAGACGTGCAGCACGCTGCGGAGCCGCCGGATGGCGACGCGAGTTGGATGTGAAACGTCCCGCTCCCGCCTCAAGTCGATGTCGCCGCGAAGCAAAGCATCGACTTGTTCGGTTACGTAGCGACGAATCAGGCCGCCGAGTGAGACGTCCGCCCCACCGTCATGGGGTGGACGAGACAGGGCTCGCGCCAGCTTCGACGTCGACGTCCCGGCGACGGCGCCCGCGCGGAGCAGCTCACGACTTGCGCGATCAAGCAGCGTTTCGTCGCCGTCGACGAGCTCGATCTCGACTTCGCGCCACGCGGTCGTGCGCCGTCGAGGTCCGAAAACAGTTGCCGAGACCCGATCATCATCAATCTCGGCGAGGGTGGTCCCGTCCGCGGCGACAAGCTTGTGGGCAGTTCGCTCTGTGTTCAGCGTTGCGAGGGCCCTGAGCGGTTCGCCGCTTCGGACGCCGGCGACGAGATCCCGCAGTTGTTGTGGCATCCCGCGCCCGTTGAGTTTGGCGCGGATCTCCGTCCTCGCGTCCCCGTCGGGCACCTTCAGCTGCCACCCGACATCGCTGTCGCCCGTCCGGCGGCGCAGGGTCGCACCCGCTGCGAGGAGATCGCGACTGGCGGTGTCGAAGTATGTGGTCGCCAGGTGCACGATGACCGTTTCGATATGCCCGCCTATCGGCGTGAGGGGGGCCAGGTCCGGAAGCGCCCAGTCCGGCTCGACATCGAGTTTCAGCTCCCGTTCGCGGAAGTTCACGAGGTGACTGGCGTCCATCGGTCCCCCCTCGTCTAGACGAACGGTTGGTGAACCAATGTAGTGAAGGGAACGCGAGACCGACAGCCGCCCTCAGGTCGGCCTGAAGATTGTCTTCGCCGTCCCGTCACCGATCGTTCATGAACCGTGGGAGCGGGCTTCAGCGGCACCTGTGAGTCTGCCGAGAGTCCGGCAGCCGTCCCCGCCAAGTGAGAGGAGCCCGTACGTGTCCAGATTGCGCCGAAAAGTCCTTATGTCGACGGTCCTCGGGTCGGCCGTCGCACTTGCGGTCCCCGCAAGCGCGAATCCGCACCCGGTCATCTCTGTCGGATCGACTACGACGCCGATCAAGCACGTCGTGGTGATCTTTCAGGAAAACGTTTCCTTCGATCATTACTTCGGCACGTATCCCAAGGCGACGAACACCTCGGGCCAGCCGTTCACTGCGTCCGCCTTCAATACACCGAAGGTCAACAACCTGGCCCACACGAAGGGCGCGGGCCGTACCGGCACCTTGCTGACAAATAACCCGAACCGGGATGCCACCGGCAACCAGGTCAATCCCCGCCGTCTGGACCCCGCCAATATCAACGACGTTCTCACCTGCGATCAGGGCCACAACTACAACGCCGAGCAGAAGGCCTTCAACGGCGGTCAGATGAACAAATTCGTGACGACGGTGGGGACGGGATCGGGTACCAGCGCGACCGGTCAGGCGTGCCGAGCCTCGGACGTCATGAACTACTACGACGGCAACACCGTTACCGGCATGTGGAAATACGCCCAGCACTTCGCGATGAGTGACAACTCGTTCGGGACGACGTTCGGCCCATCCGCCCCGGGCGCGATCAACCTCGTCTCCGGTGACACCGGCAACGTGGGAGCCATGATCAACGGCGCGGCGACCAACGGCGACACTATAAGCGACGGCGTAGGGGGCACATCCCTGATCGAGGATGCCCAGCCCTACTACGACGACTGCTCTACCCGTGACGCGGCCTCTCTGACAGGCAAGAACGTGGGCGATAATTTGAACGCGGCGGGGGTGAGCTGGGGATGGTTCCAAGGCGGTTTCCGGCCAACCACAAGCTTCGTCGCGGCAACCGCTTCCAGCCCCCAGCCGACGAGCACCTTCATTCCAGACCAGTTCAAGGGAAAGTTCGCAACGGCCCCCGCTTCTGACCAGGGTCTGTGCAACGCCGTGCACCCGATTGGTGCGGCGATCGGCGGCACCGGAGGCACCACGCCGGGCTCGACGAATTACGGGAACAAGGACGACTACATAGCCCACCACGAGCCGTTCCAGTACTACGCGTTGACGGCGAATCCGCATCACCTGCCGCCGGCCTCCCTGGCCGCGATCGGCACCGACACCCAGACCATTGCAGCCGGCACTCCCCAGTTCAACACCGCCAATCATCAGTACGACATAAGCGACTTCGACTCGCTGGTGGGCGCCATCGCCCACGGATACCTCTCACCTGACCACCTGCCCGCCGTGAGCTTCCTCAAGGCGCCGGGCTATCAGGACGGACACCCCGGCTACTCCGACCCGCTGGACGAGCAGCGCTTCGTGACGACGGAGATCAACAACCTTCAGCGCACACCGGACTGGTCCAACACTGCTGTGATCGTCGCCTACGACGACTCCGACGGTTGGTATGACCACGTTTACTCCGGCGTTCACAACGCGTCCAACACCGCGTCGGTGCCCACGGCGCCCGGGCCGCAGGACTTCCTCAGCGGTACCGGACTCTGCGGCAACACATCAGTGAACCCTCCACTGGCCGGCCAGAACGGGCGATGCGGCTACGGGCCGCGGACGCCGCTGCTGATTATCTCGCCGTGGGCCCGCAAGAACTTTGTCGACCACACCCTCAGCGACCAGAGTTCGATCTTGAAGTTCATTGAGGACAACTGGCGGTTGCCGCGCATCGCCGGCTCCTTCGATGCAATTGCTCGCCCGTTGACCGCGATGTTCAATTTCGGCGGGAAAGTCGGCCACAACACGATGCTGTTTGTCGATCCCACGACAGGCCAAGTGATCCACTGAGGCACCGGGCGGCCGCGGCGCTGCGGCATTGATCCGCTGCAGCGCCGCGCGCGGATCCGAAGGGGCGCCGCGCGCTGATCCGGTGGGGCGCCGCGCATTGGCCGCTCCGACCCCGCGGTGTTGCCGGACGCCGTCGGGCCTACCGGTAGCAGCGCGTGCGCTCTCGCCCGACTTTGCCTATGACTGAGGCCCATCGCTGGCTACCGTTGGGTCGGCCGTGGCGCGAATCGTCTTCAGGCGGGAACGCGGTTATCGTGATGAGGCAACCGGTGAACTGATTGGCGAGGTGCTGATGCCCAAGCGCGCGAAAATTGTGGCGGCGCTAGCCTTTGCCGTGGTGGCGGGCGGCGTCGCTCTGTACCTTCTTCCGTCGGGCCACCGAAGCACGCCCCCGGCACCGGTCCTCGCTCGCGCCCACCTCGCTGTTACGCCGGTAGCGCAGCCCGCGAAGCCTGCGCGTCCGGCCGTTCCTCACGAGGCGGTCGCGCCCTCGGCTCCCACCGCGTTCGAGATATCTGGGCCCGCCTTCGACATCAAGGCGGTGGTATGCCAGATGCCCTACATCCGGCCGCTGGACCCGCCCGGTGACCAGCTGCACACCGTGTGTTGGGTGCGCGACACGTTCGGTGTAGCGCCCGGGAGCAATTCCGGCGGCACGAGCTACATTCTCGGTCATGCGTGGGCCGAACAGCGGCTGGTGTTAAATCCGCTTTCGGAGTTCGCGATGAGGCAGGTGACCGGAAAGAGCGTTGTGGTGCAGAGCGGTGTCCCGACGTATCCGATTACAAATGTTAACGGGTACAAGGTCGTCTTGCGAACGCCGCGCGGAACCCTGGTCTATACGGTCACTCGGGCGTTTGCGGTCGCCAAGGAGCAGGCAGCAAACGTTGCCTCACTGATGGCCAACACGCCCAACCGGGTCGTCATCATCACCTGCGGCGTTTCGCACGGAGTCGATGTGGACTACAACATCATCGTCGATGCCTATCTGCAATCCTCCGTTGCTGCCTAACGATAAATGACCCACTGACCGGTGGTGGCTAGTCGCTGAATCTGGCCAACGCCCGCAGCGACAATCCGGTTAGCACGATTCCGGTAAGGACGATGGTCAGCACGCACGCACCAAGCGATCCCCAGTGGATGTTGGGGTAAAGCACGAGATCTCGTAGTCCGGTGATGACGTACGTGACTGGGTTCAGGCGAGCCAGAACCCGCAACGGCGTGGCGAGCAACTGCATGGGGACGAAGTTCGGAGTGAGAAAGAGCAATGGGAAGAAGATGATGAACGACGCGTTCGTGGTCTGGACGTTCTTTGTCTTCAATGCGATCGCAATGGCGATGCCGGCATAGGCCACACCCCACATGGCTGCGAGAACGATCAGCAAGACTACGCCGAGGACGCCTGATTTGACGCGTGCTCCGAAAGCGAAGCCGACCGCAAGTACCAGCAGCGCGACGACTAAGCCTCGGGCCAGATCCGCGGCGAGGCGCCCCCAGATGAGCGCGGTGCGGCGGATGGGAGCGGCCATCAGCTTGTCGAGGTATCCGATGTCGATGTCGGTCACCATCGCCAGGCCGGAGGTAGCGGAGCTGACCGCGAACACGAGCGAAACCGGTATCTGGAACGCGACATAGTGTTGGCCGTGCAGGAACGGGGTAGAGGACGGGAAGACCCTGTTCACCTGCCCGAGATTCACGACGAGGAAGAACACCGGGATGAACAACGCCGGGATTGTGGCGGCCGGCAATCGCCAGACCTCACGGACAGCCCGGCGCGCAAGCAGGATCGTCTCGTTCATGCGGCTGCCTCCGGGATCCCGCCTTCAATGCGTCTGCCGGTTGAGGCGAGAAAGACGTCGTCGAGTGTCGGGCGGGCCAGTGAAATAGTCCCCGGGCGGATTCCGGCGTCCGCCAGCCGGTGCACGATCTCCGCCACGGCCGCGGCTCCGTCGTCCACGTAAACGGCCAGGCCGTCGACCGTGTCCGTCACGTGATCGACTCCGGGCAGTCCGATCAGTGCCGCCCTCGCCGCCTTGGCCTCGTCGCTGCCGAGCCCTACCGTGACGACGTCGCTACCAAGTGCGGCCTTCAGCGCGTCCGGCGTGCCGCCGGCCACGATCTGCCCATCATCGATGATCGCGACCCGGCCGCACAGTTGGTCGGCTTCTTCCAGGTACTGGGTCGTGAGGAAGATGGTCGTGCCCGACGCATTGATCCGGCGAACCTCGTCCCATATCGTCATCCGGCTCGCCGGATCCAAACCGGTGGTGGGTTCGTCCAGGAACAGAACCGCCGGCTCATGAACCAGCGCGGTGGCCAGGTCGAGGCGGCGTTTCATGCCGCCCGAATAGCCCTTGATCGTTCGGTCGGCGGCGTCTTCCAGCCCAACGAGACCTAGGAGTTCGGCGGCGCGGGCCGCGGGTCCGGAGACTCGGTACAGTCCACATTGGAGTTCGAGCAGCTCACGACCGGTCTGCGTCGGGTCCAGTCCCACTTCTTGCAGCGCGACGCCGATGCGACGGCGGACTTCGGCTGGATCGCGGGTCACGTCGATGCTGTCTACCGTCGCTGTTCCGTCGCTGATGGGCAGTAGGGTGCACAGCATCCGGACGGTCGTGGTCTTTCCGGCACCATTCGGTCCGAGGAATCCGAACACCTCGCCCTGAGCGACCGTCAGGTCGATTCCCCGGACGGCAACTACGTCGGGCTGTCCGCGTGATCCGCGATACCTCCTCGTCAGCTTCCTGACATCAATCGCGGCATGGCCGCCCTCGGCCGTACTCATACTCACGTCGCCTCCTGACCTAACGGTGAGATCTTGACCCTAAAGCCACGGTCTGACCCTTCCCTGCCGTCGGATGGCGGAGGCATAGTCATCGGCGTGCAGACCGTGGGACTGAGCTGGGAACCCTCCGCAGAGATTGCCGCAGTCCTCGCAGTCGCGGGCAGCGCGATGTCGATGTCGAACAGGCGCGTGGTGCGAGCTGGCGGCGCCTTTGCACGGGAAACGGCTGTGATCGGCGTTCTGTACGGGCTCTGGGAGCTGGCCGGGAGGATCTCCGTCACGGGCGCCAAGGGTGCCCTTCAGCGATCTCAATGGATCGAGCGTTTCGAGCGCCACTTGCCCCTTCCCGCCGAGCGCACTGTTCAGCGTTACATCCTGGGACACCGCCTTCTTGTCGAGGCGGCCAATCTCTACTACGCCGCGATGCACTTTTCGATCATGCTGGTGTTCCTCCTCTGGCTATTCGTCAGGCACCGCGATCACTACCGCCCGGTGCGCCAGGTGATGGCCTGGACGACACTTGGCTGCCTGGTTGTTCAGCTGCTTCCGGTAGCGCCACCGCGCATGCTTCCCGGCATCATCGACACTGGTTTGCTCTATAACCAGTCGGTCTACAGCAACGGACTCGCGGTAGACCAGCTGTCGGCGATGCCGTCGGTGCACGTTGCCTGGGCCGTGGTCGTCGGGTATTACGCCTGGCGGATAAGTCCGAGTCGCTGGCGCTGGATTGGGCCCGCGCACTCAGTCATCACGATTCTGGTTGTCGTCGCAACCGGTAATCATTGGTGGCTCGATGGCATCGTCGCGGTTGCGATCCTGTGCGTCTGCGCGTGGAGTGTGTACGGTGCGCGGACGCTCTGGCGGGCAACTGTCGGCCGCTCTCGGACCCCGAGCCGCCAACCTCCCGACTCGATTGACCCGGTACTGACCGCGCCGAGTGCGCGCTGAGATCATCTCACCGCTGAGGCGACACGCCGATCACAACCGACGCTTCGAACTCGGCCGACCGAACCAATGTCGCAATCAGGCCGTTACGAGCGAAGACGTCCCGTACCTTCGGGGCCTGTCGCTCGCTCGCCTCTACGAGCAGACGGCCGCCGACGGACAGCCATGATGGCGCTTCCACGGCAACTCGCCGCAGGACATCCATTCCGTCGATCCCGCCGTTGAGGGCCGTGCGCGGTTCGTACAGTCGCGCCTCGGACGGCAGCAACTCGAGGGAATCAGTGGGTACGTAGGGGGCATTGGCGACCAAGACCTCCACGCGCCCGCGCAGCCGTGTGGGCAGCGCGTCGAACAGGTCACTTTCGTAGACGCGACCGATACTTGCCAGGTTGCCTCTCGCGCAGCGCACTGCCGCGGGATCGACGTCGGCCGCGTGAAGTTCGACCCGGCCCCAACCCCGACGGTCGCATTCCGTGACGAGAGCGATTCCGATAGCACCAGTTCCACAGCAGAGGTCTAGGACCACAGGCAGGCGGAGGACCCCGCCGGAGTCCTCGTCGCTGAGCGTCCGGGGCCGGCGCTTCCCCGCTGAACTGGCCGCTTTCGTGCTGGCACGGTGCCCATCTTGGCGGGGGAGTGAAGCCACCGCTTGCTCGACAAGGAATTCGGTGCGACGTCGCGGGATGAACACTCCTGGGTCTACGGCGACGCGCACTGTCGCGAACTCCACCCAGCCGACAACGTGCTCGAGAGGAACGCCGGCCACTCGGCGAAGAACCATCTCCTCCAGGTGGCCGGAGGTTCGCGCGGATCGCAGGAGTACCCGAGCTTCGTCCTCTGCGAAGAGCCAGCCGCGCGCAGCCGCGCCAGGATTTGCGGGGCTGCGGCGGGCTGGTCGGGGCCTGGTGCGGCTGCGACGGGCTGGTCGGGGCCTGGCGGGGCTGCGACGGGCCGGCCCGAGGCCAGGGTGGACGAAGTCGTGACCGGCGGCGCCGGCCGGGAGGGATGAGAGGACAAGGCGAGCCTTTCGGGAACCGAAGGGCGCTCCTGCGGTCAGCTAGCGAGGTGGGATTCGCCGGCGAGGACTGAGAGCAGCCGGCCTGATGTGGCGGTAATGGGGCTCACCTCCTCGTCTCCTCCTGACTGAACGCCGCAATGATACGTGCCCGATCAAGCGGGCTCGGGCGCCGACGACGACGGGGGGTGTGGCGAACTCCGACGGTGCGGCGAACTCCGACGGTGCGGGCTCCGCGGTCAATTCGGCGACTGGACTGCGGACTTCAGCGACGACGTGCTCTAGCAACGGCAGGACGAGTAGTCCGCCGATGACGAGCAGGATCGATCCGACGCGGAAAGAAAGCACGTAGCCGTTGGTCAGGGTGGCGTTGTGCGCGGTCCCGTGACGGATCTGTCCCGCGGCGTGGCGCAATCCGAGCGTGACCCAGGCAGGAGAGTCCAAGCGCGCCGCCAACTTGTTGCATCGCGCTCTGTGCGCCTGACGCGAGAGAGGAGTCCTGGCCAGTCACCTCGTGCAGTGCCGCGTTGCCGGCCGCCGGGAAGCTGACACCTGATCCCAGACAAAGAATGATCATGCCCGGCAGGACGCTGCTCGCGTACGACGAGTGGACGGTTATGTCACTAGTGAGGAACAAGCC
>JALYIL010000194.1 GCA_030775825.1 Actinomycetota bacterium | reverse complement strand
AGCTTGGCGTTGCCACGGAGGCTTCCTATGCCTCTGGGGCCGTGCCGAACCGCTGGTTTGAGTACAAGACGGAGTCGATGAAGCTCAGCCGCGCGTTCCTGCTCAGTCAGCAGCTTCGCGCGGGGCGCCTGTACACGAACTCCAGCCGGCGGTCGGCGACGACGAGGAGCGCGGCGGGCGCGGTGTCGTTCGAGGTCCCCTCGGCGGGACTCGGCCCGATCCTGAACCTGCTTCACGGCAACACCGTCGTTCCCGCTCAGCAGGGCGGCACCGCCGCGTATCTCCAGACGCACAGCATCGGCGCGACCGACCCGTATCTCAGGTCTCTGTGCATGCAGATCGGCAAGCCGACGGACCTCGGGGTCGTGCAGTCGTACACCTACCCGGGGACCGTGCCGACATCGGTCGCGTTCGACTGCCAGACCGGCGGTTTCCTCGAGTGCATCCTGACAGCGGACGCCAACGACGAGCAGGTCACGGGGGCGTACGAGGTCGACACGCTCAGCCTCGGTGCGGCCTCGGCCGGCTCGATCACCTACGCGATCACGTGGCAGGGCGTGACCTACACGACGGCCGCGATCGCCTACAACGCCTCGAACGCGACGGTGCAAGCGGCGATGCTCGCCGCGACCGGCCCGGCTGCGCAGGTTCTTCCGGCGGGCACGATCACCGTCACGGGCGGCCCTCTGCCGGCGGCGATCACGATCACCTACTCCGGCGCGATGTCCGGCCCGGTCACGGGGCAGAACGCGGTCCCGACGGGCCTGACGGGCGGCACGATCGCCTACGGCGTGACGACCGCCGGGGCTGGCGGTGGGCCGCTGGGGACCGCGGCGTATACCGCTGGGCTGCACTCGTTCAACTTCGTGCAGTGCGCGGTCGCCGTGAACGGTGTCGTGCAGCCGCAGGCGCGGGGTTGCAACCTGACGATCAACACTCCGCGGGACACGGGCCGGTACTACCTGGGGAAGACGACGAAGGCCGTGCCGTTGACGAACGCCTACCACTCCGCGACGGCTGCGGTGACGGTGGACTACGCCGACAACACGCTCTACAACCTGTTCGCCAGTGCCGCGGTTGTGCCGGTGACGATTACGTACACGGGGCCGGTGATCGCGGGGGCGTACACGGAGATGCTTCAGTTCTCGATCGCGGCGGCCGGCCTCGACGGGGACTCGCCGGTCGTGAACGGGCCCGGGATCCTTCAGCAGCAGATTCCGCTGGTGGTGCTCGACAACGGCGTGACCGCGCCGATCGTTGCCACCTACGTTTCAGTCGACACCGTTCTGTAAGCCCGATGACTCAACCCGTCGCTATTCCGGGCCTCGCGGCCTTGCGTCGGGACATGCGGGCGATCGACCGTGGCGCGCAGGTCGCGCTCCGCAAGGCCGAAGCCAAAGCGGCGGAGGTCATTGCCGCAGACGCCCGCGGACGCGCCCCGAGGGGCACCGCCCCACTCCCGCCGAACCGCACGAAGCGGCTGGCGGACACGATCCGGCCCATGCCGTCGGGGAATCGCTTCTATGTCGGTGCCCCGGCGAAACAAGCCCCGCATGGCGGCGTCGTTCACTGGGGCGGCACGATCGACCCGAGGGGCGTCCCGATCCACTTCCCTCGCCGCACGTTCCTGCTTGAGGCGTTCGACGCGAAGCGCGCAGTCTTCGTCGAGCTCCTCGGCGCTGAGATCGAAAACCTCGCCCGCCGCTCCGGCTGGCGCTGACGCGAAAGAGGACCATGACCGACGAGGCGTTCCCGACGTTCCACATCGACGGCAAGCCGTTCAGCTTCGATGACCTGACGTACCGCGAGAAGCATGAGGCGCTGAAGATCCTCCGCCAGCTCGCCGACGACCCGCACGCCGAGTTCGGCATGGTCGACCTCATGTTCAGCACGCCGGCGCTGATCTACGTCGCGCGGAAGCGGACGGATGGGGCGTTCACGCTCGACATGGCGTTGGACGCGAAGGACGCGGAGTACTTCAAGGTGCCGGATGAGAAGCGCCCTACGCGGCGGAAGACCCCAACCGCCTGAGTATCCGGTCGTGCTGGACACCGCTGATGCTCGAGCGGTTCCATCTGCGGCCGTGGGAGCTCGACGACTTCACGCGCATTGAGTGGGTGCAACTCCTCTCGTCGATGAACGCGGTCGCCCCAACTCTGCGCGAGCCGAGGCCGCAGATGACCGTCGCCGAGTACATGGCTGAAAGGGAGGGCACGCATGGCATCCAGTCGTGACCTTCGCGTCCAGATCGCGGGCGACGCCACGAAGCTCCTGTCGGCGGTTGACGCGGCCGAGCGCAAGCTTGGCCAGTTCGCTACGTCTTCGACGGCGACCTCTGACAAGGTCACTCTGTCGAACCGCAGGATGGACGACTCGTTCCTTGCAACGGCGAGGGTGCATGAGGCGGCAACGGCGAAGATCGTTGCGGGTAACAAGCATGTCGCGGAGTCGTCGGTAGCGACCGGCGGTGCCCTCGGCGCGATCCATAAGCACGCCCTCGCGGGTGGCCTTGCGGTCGCCGGCCTTTTTGGTGGCTACTCAGCTGCGAAGAGCGCCGTCAACGACACGATCCAGCTCGGGAAGGCAACGGCGTTTCTGTCATCGACGACAGGGACGAGCGTGAAGCAGTCGTCGGAACTCGCGGCGGTCATGCAGTCGATGGGTATCGAGTCCGCCGGGACGGCGATGAGCATCAAGGCTCTGTCGAAGCAGACGGAGCTTCAGATTGCCGGCACGTCGAAGTCAGCGACCGCGTTTGACAAGCTCGGCATCAGCCAAGCGGAGGCGTCCGCTCACTCGCACGACATGGTGGGCCTGCTCGAGCTGGTAGCGAACCGGTTGCAGGGTGTGCAGGGCGGCACTCAGAAGACGACGATCTTGACGGCGCTGTTCGGCAAGTCGTACCAGAACATTAATCCGCTGATCCGGGATGGCGGGAAGGCGCTCGCGGAGAACATCGCGCTTGCCGACAAGTACGGCGTCACGCTGAACGCCCGGACGCTCCCGAAAATCCTGGAGATGGCGAAGGCGGAGCGGGAACACAAGCTGGCGATGCTCGGCTTGAAGGTGGCGTTCACCGACATTGCGGGCAAGCCGATGATCGAGTTTGAGCATCGCCTGGCGTCGATCTTGAACGACATCCGCGGCGGGAACTGGGCGGACCTTACGAAGCAGACTCAGGCTCTCGGGGATGGGTTGGCGAAGACGATTGAGGCTGTGACGCCGAAGTTGGCGGATGCGTTTGCGAAGGCCGGCCCGAAGATCGTGCTTGGCCTGGTTCACGGCTTCACTCAGGCGAGCGTGGGGGGGGAGCTTCTGATCGGGGCGCTGCTCGTGAAGAAGTTTGGGCTTCTCTCGGCGTTCACATCCGCCGGGAGCACGGCCGCCAAGGCGTTCGCCCTGAAGTTCGGGATCGGCGCTGAAGCCGCCGCGGCGGCCGAGGGTGCGGCGGCGGGTAAGACGTTCGGGGTGGCGTTCGACGCCGCGGCAGCGGAAGGTATCGCAGCGGGCGCGGCTGAGGGTGGCGTCATCATGGGCGCTATCGTTGCCGCCGCGCCCTTGCTCGCGGCCGCGCTGGGGCTGGCAATCGGCAGCAAGATCGCGGGCGGCCTGACCGGCGGCGGACTCTCCACCGGCCCAGGGGACATCCTCACGCCGTACCAGCAGCAGAAGGGTATTGGCGCGCACGGCAAGGGCGCCGGGTTTCTCTCGGCAGACTCGAAGTACATCGCGGGCCGCGTTGACCAGGGCCAGGACTTCACAACGAACGCGGGCGGGCCGATCGTCGCCCCGGGCGCGGGCAAGGTGCTTGCCGTCAAGAGCGACCCCAAGGGCTTCGGCCCGGACTACCCCGTCGTGCACTTCACGACCGGAACGTTCGCTGGTAAGGACGTCTACATCGGCCATACTCATGCGGCGCTGCATGCGGGGGACACGTTCGCAGCGGGCCGGATTCTCTCCTACACTGGCAACGGCCGGGACGTTGGCAACGCCACCGTCCCCGGGTGGGCTGAGATCGGCTTCGCGTCAGCGCTCGGGTCCGGAAACATGAGCGCCGGCAAGGCAATCCACCCGTACTTTGCCGACACGTCCAACATCTTCGCGCAGGCTGTCAGCGGGCTCGGGCTTGATGGCGTTGGCCCGAGCGGGCCGTCCGGCGGCCGGCACGGCGCCGCGCTCGACACCGGCTCCTCTGGCGGCTTCCGCACCGTGGGCGCGTCAATGTACGGCGGCCCGAGCGACCCATCTTCAGGC
>JALYIL010000193.1 GCA_030775825.1 Actinomycetota bacterium | reverse complement strand
GCGCCGGTGCAGATCGGTAACCGGGTGTGGTTTGACACGAACCACAACGGTATCCAGGACGCCGGTGAACCCTCGGTGCCCGGCGTGAGCGTCAAGCTGCACGACGGCGGACCCGCCGGTCCGGTCGTCGCGAGCACCACGACCTCCAGCACGCCCGGGACGATCGGGGAGTATTACTTCGGCGGCGTGGGTGCCGCCTACCAGCTGATCCCCGGTCACGACTACACCGTGGAGTTCGACGTCTCCACCGCCGTCACCACCGGACTGCCCGGGGCGCCCCCGGCCAGCACCCTGCGCTACACCGTCTACCAGGCGGGCACCAACACCGCCTTCGACTCCAACGTGCCGCCGCCGACCTCGGGAGCCTTGACCGACGGGTTCGCCGCCGCGACCGCGCCCACCACAGCGGGCACCGTCGATCACACCATCGACGCCGGCGTCTACGTCGTGCCCACCGGGCCCACGACCTCGCCGAGCACCCCACCGACGTCACCGAGCACCCCGCCGACGTCACCCGCAACGACGCCGCCGATCACATCGCCGCCTACCGCCACGTCCACGCCCCCCGTCGGTGTCGTCGCGACCCCTAACGCCAAAGGCCTCGCGATCAATACCGGCGGCCCGCAGCCTCCGCGAGGCCCCCGACCGTGGCTCATCCTCGCCGGCGCAGCATCGATGGCAGCCGGCGGATGGCTCGTGCTCACCGCGATCAGACGACGCCCGAAGCGCTCCTGACGGGGCTAGCCGCCGGCCTTGCGGCGGAAGGTCCGCTTGCCCCCCGCAGCGCCATGAGTGCCGTGGATCTTGGAATCGCCGTGGGCCTCGGCAGCAGCGGCCCGTTCGGCCTGACTGCCACGCTTGCGCTCGAGAGCTTCGCGAAACTTGGCCTTGGGGTCAGCGGCGCCAGGCGTGTCAGGGGTGTCGGTCTCATCGTCCGCCGTAGTCATGTCACAAGGCTCGCACATGAGCCGGCGTCGGGGTTCGGGGGTGAACCCGCGCCTACTTCCCGCGGGGTGTCGAGGGTGCGTCCAGAGCCGTGTCGAGGCGTGCGTCCAGAGTCGTGGCGTCCGTTCGCGGGGCGTATCGCGCCGTGGGCCGGGGGCTTGGGGGCTTGGGGGCTTGGTTGCGCCAGTTAGGGAGCCGTTCGCTGAGGGCGGACGAAGGATGGTCGGGGAACATCTCGGCCCTCACCGGCCTTGAGTCAGTATCGCTCAATCACAAGGATGCCTGATGACTGACCCCGTGAAACTCCCGATATTGGCTCTTCCTGAATTAGTCGTCCTGCCCGGGATGGTCGTGCCCGTCGAACTCGACGAGACTGCGCGAGCGGCTGTTGATGCTGCGCGGGCCGGCTCGGACGGGCAACTGTTGCTCACCCCGCGTCTGCCGGACCGCTACCCGGTCTATGGCGTCATCGCCGCGATCGAGCAGATCGGGCGCCTTCCCGGCGGCGCAAGCGCGGCCGTGCTGCGTGCCGGGGTCCGCGCCCGCATAGGTTCCGGCGTCACCGGGCCCGGCGCGGCTCTGTGGGTCGAGGCGCAGCCCGTCGAGGAGCCCGAAACCACAGCGCATGCGGCCGAGCTGGCAGCGGAATACAAGCGGCTGGTGGTAGCCATCCTGCAGCGGCGCAACGCCTGGCAGGTGGTCGACTCAGTGCAGCGTATTACCGACGCCTCCGACCTGGCCGACACCGCCGGCTACGCGCCGTACCTGTCGGATGAGCAGAAGCGCGAGCTCCTCGAGACACCTGACGTAGAGGCTCGCCTGACCTCGGTGATCGAGTGGGCGCGTGCGCACCTCGCCGAACTCGAGGTCAGCGAGAAGATCCGCGACGATGTGCGCGAAGGCATGGAGAAGAGCCAGCGCGACTTCTTGCTGCGTCAGCAGCTGGCGGCCATCCGCAAGGAGCTCGGCGAGGGTGAACCCGAAGGCGCCGAGGACTACCGTGCCCGGGTGACCGAGGCGCAGTTGCCCGGCAACGTCCGCGAGGCCGCCCTTCGTGAGGTGGGCAAGCTCGAACGCGCCAGCGAACAGAGTCCCGAGTCGGGATGGATACGCACCTGGCTCGACACCGTGCTGGACTTGCCCTGGAGTGAGCGGACCGTCGACAACACCGATGTCAATGCCGCTCGGCAGGTTCTCGACGCCGACCACCACGGGCTCGAGGACGTGAAGGACCGCATCCTGGAATACCTCGCCGTGCGCTCCCGTCGCGCCGAGCGTGGGCTCGAGGTCGTCGGCGGGCGTGGCTCCGGTGCTGTCCTGGCCCTCGTCGGTCCGCCCGGCGTGGGCAAGACCTCACTAGGTGAGAGCGTCGCGCACGCTCTGGGCCGCAAGTTCGTCCGCGTTGCCCTCGGGGGCGTGCGTGACGAGGCGGAGATCCGTGGGCACCGCCGAACCTACGTAGGCGCCTTGCCCGGACGCATCGCCCGCGCGATCTCCGAGGCGGGCTCGATGAACCCGGTCGTCCTGCTCGACGAGATCGACAAGGTGGGTTCCGACTACCGGGGTGACCCCGCGGCTGCGCTGCTCGAAGTGCTCGATCCCGCGCAGAACCACACGTTCCGCGATCACTACCTAGAGGTCGAACTCGACCTCTCCGATGTCCTGTTCCTCGCCACAGCCAACGTCATCGACTCCATCCCCTCGGCCCTGCTGGACCGCATGGAGATCGTCACGCTCGACGGATACACCGAGGACGACAAGGTTGCCATTGCCCGGCAGCACCTGCTGCCGCGGCAACTGAGCCGCGCCGCGCTGGACGACGCCGACGTCACCGTGGACGATGCGGTGTTGCGCACGATCGCGTCGGACTACACGCGAGAAGCCGGCGTCCGGCAACTCGAGCGGTCACTCGCCCGGGTGCTGCGCAAGGTCGCGACGAAACTCGCCGACCAGACGGCGGCCCCGATCGCCGTGGACCTGCACAACCTGCGCGACTTCCTGGGCCGGCCCCGATTCACCCCTGAGTCCGCCGAGCGGACCGCGGTGCCCGGGGTCGCCACCGGTCTAGCGGTGACCGGTGCCGGTGGTGACGTGCTGTTCATCGAGGCCACCTCGATGGACGGCAAGGCCGGCCTGACTCTGACCGGTCAACTCGGTGACGTCATGAAGGAGTCAGCACACATCGCCCTGTCCTACTTGCGGTCGCACGGAGCCGAACTCGGCATCGACGCGGCCGCGCTCGACCGGGCCGTGCACGTGCACGTTCCGGCCGGCGCGGTTCCGAAGGACGGCCCATCCGCGGGCGTGACCATGGTGACTGCGCTCGCCTCCTTGGCCTCGGGTCGTCCGGTGCGCGCGGAGGTGGGTATGACTGGTGAGGTGACCCTCAACGGACGTGTCCTGCCCATCGGCGGCGTCAAGCAGAAGCTTCTCGCCGCCCAACGCGCCGGCCTGAAGACCGTCTTCCTGCCGCAACGCAACGAGCCCGACCTCGACGATGTCCCCGCAGAAGTTCTCGCTGAACTGGACGTGCGGATCGTGGGCGATGTCGCCGACATCATCACCGCGGCCCTGGAACCGGCGAGCAGCGCCAAGGCAGCCGATGACACCGAGCTTGCAAACGCAACGGCGGCCGCGGCGTGAGCGAACAGTCCGCTGCCCAGCTACTGGTGCGCACGCTGGAGAACGAGGGCGTCGCCTTCGTCTTCGGCATCCCGGGTGAGGAGAACATCCGCTTCACCCGGGCCCTGGACGCCTCGAGCATCCGCTACATCCTCACCCGCCACGAGCAGGGCGCCGCGTTCATGGCTGAGATGTACGGACGGGTGACCGGGCGGGCCGGCGTCGTGTCGGCGACCCTCGGCCCCGGGGCGATCAACCTGCAGCTCGGCGTGGCCGATGCCCAGACCAACAGCACGCCGCTGGTGGCGATCTCGGCGCAGGTCGGGCATCACCGCAATTACAAGGAATCTCACCAGTTCGTCGACCTCGTGAGCATGTTCGCCCCGATCACCCAGTGGTCGGCAAGCGTTCCCTCACCCCAAGCCATCCCGGAGATGGTGCGCAAGGCCTTCAAGACGGCCGAGACCGAACGTCCTGGCGCTGTGTACCTGGCGGTGCCCGAGGACATCGACGAAGCCACGGCTCCCGGGCACCTGCAGCCGCTGCGGCGCAACACCGTTCGCGCCGAGGCGCCGGCGCCCGGACAGATCGCCGGCGCGGCGCAGGTGCTCGCCGCCGCGCACCGCCCGATTCTGCTTGCCGGTCACGGCGCCGCGCGCAACCACGCCGAGGACGCAGTGGCACGTTTCGCCGAACGGTTCGACATCCCGGTCGCCACCACGTTCCACGGCAAGGGCGTCATCGCTGATGACCACCCCAATGCCCTGGGGACGATCGGATTCATGCGGCGCGACTACGTCAACTTCGGCTTCGATGACTCGGATCTGATCATTGCCGTCGGCTACGAGCTGCAGGAGTTCGACCCCGCCCGGATCAACCCCAACGGCGACAAGAAGATCATCCACGTACATCGCTTCCCCGCTGAAGTGGATGCACATTACGTCATCGACGTCGGCATCGAGGGCGACCTCAGTGCGACGCTCGACGCCCTCGCCGAGGCTGCCGCCGGATACCGGCCACACGAGCGCGGAAAGACCGCGGCCTCCACCCTGCTCAGCCGAGAACTCGAATCCGGCGCCGGAGACGACCGCTACCCGCTGGCCCCGCAACGCATCGTCGCCGACACGCGCGCCGCGCTCGGGCGCGAGGACATCGTGCTGGTCGACACCGGCGCGGTGAAGATGTGGATGGCCCGCCTGTACCCGACGTACGAGCCGAACACCTGTCTGATCTCCAATGGCCTGTCCACGATGGGATTCGCGCTGCCCGGCGCGCTGGGAGTCAAGCTGGCCCGGCCTGAGGCAAAGGTCCTCGCGGTGATGGGGGACGGTGCGTTCCTCATGAACTCCCAGGAGATCGAGACCGCCGTTCGCGAGAACATCCCCCTCGTCGTTCTGGTCTGGGAAGACAACGGCTACGGCCTCATCGAGTGGAAGATGGACCTCGAGGTTGGCGGCCACAGCAATGTGGCGTTCACCAATCCCGACATCGTGCAGTATGCGGCGAGCTTCGGGGCGACCGGCTACCGGATCTCCGCCGCGGACGAACTGCTCCCGACCCTGCGCAAGGCCCTCGATGACGACGGAGTGTCAATCATCTCGTGCCCCGTCGACTACAGCGAGAACATGAACCTGATCGAGCGGCTCGGCAAGTTGGAAGAGCCGATTTAGGCGACGACGGAGCGAAGCCATGACCACAGCGGTGACCGCGAACGAGGACCAGGGCCGTTACGAGATCCGGGTCGACGGCGAAGTTGCCGGCTTCACCCTGTTCAGCGTGGACGGTGACGTGGCGAGATTTCCGCACACCGAGATCGGCTCGGAGTACGAAGGCCAGGGCCTCGGGAAGGTGCTGATTCGCGGGGCTCTCGACGACATCCGCGCCAGGGGCCTGAAGGTGTTCGCCATCTGCCCGTTCGTGCGAGCCTTCATCGAGAAGAACCCCGAATACCAGGACCTCCTCGTTCCCGGTTGACGCGACCTACTTCAGCTCGGCGGAGGACTTGTTCAGCAGCCGCCTGGCGATGATCAGCTGCTGGATCTGCTGGGTGCCTTCGAAGATGTCCAGGATCTTCGAATCCCGGGCCCATTTCTCCAGCAACGAACCCTCGCTGTAGCCGTAGCTGCCGGCCAGCTCGACACACTTGAGGGTGATCTCGACGCCGACGCGCCCGGCCTTGGCCTTCGCCATGGACGCCTCGAGCGAATTCGGCTTGTTGTTGTCGGCCATCCACGTCGCCGTCATGGTCAGCAGGTAGGCAGCTTCCCAGTCGGCTTCCATCTGCAGGAACGCAGCGACCGCCGCGTGCTGAGCGTAGGCGGGCCGGTCGTAGTCGATCTCCACCCCTGCCTGGCTCAGCAACTCGCGCGTCTCGTCCAAGGCGGCACGCGCGCACCCCACGGCCATCCCGGCCACCAGCGGGCGGGTGTTGTCGAAGGTCTGCATGACTCCCGCGAAGCCCTGCTCAGCTTCGGCGTCGGAGGCGTCAGCGGACCCGAGCAGGTTCGCCTTGGGCACCCGGCAGTCGGTGAACCGTATCGTCGCGGTGTCCGAGGCGCGGATGCCGAGCTTGTCCTCCAACCGCTCGACCACCATTCCCGGCGTCCCCTTCTCGACCACGAAGGACTTGATAGCGCCCCGACCCTTGCTCCGGTCCAGCGACGCCCACACGACCACGGCATCGCTGCGGCCGCCAGCGGTGACGAAGATCTTCTCGCCGTTGAGGACGTAGTCGTCGCCGTCGAGTACCGCGGTCGTCTGCACCGCGGCAGAGTCCGAACCGAAGCTCGGCTCGGTGATCGCCATCGAGGCCCACAGCTTGTCGAAGCGCTCGTGCTGCTCGTCGTTGGCGACCGATGCGATCGCGGCATTGCCCAGCCCCTGCCGCGGCATCGACAGAACCATCGCGACGTCGCCCCAACAGGCTTCGATGATCGACAGCACGCTCGACATGTTGGTGCCGTTGCGGTTGTCGCGCTCGCCGCCGCCGCCGTCGCCGCTCTCGCGCCGCACACCGCGGGCGCCGGTGTTGCTCTGACCGGAGGCGTTCATGCCGTCGATGAGAGCGGCAAGCATGTCGAGTTCCTTCGGATACTCGTGCTCGGCGGTGTCGTACTTGCGCGAGATCGGCCGGAAGATCTCCGTCGAGACCTGGTGCGCCTGGTTGATGATGACACCGAACTTCTTCGGCATCTCCAAGTTGATAGGCATCAGACGAGCACCACGCCTTCCATGACACCGACGGCTCGCAGGTCGCGATACCAACGCTCGACGGGGTGTTCCCTGACATAGCCGTGTCCGCCCAGCAGTTGCACGCCGTCGCTACCGATGCGCATCCCGTACTCGGTGGTCAACCGCCGCGCGAGCGCCGCCTCGCGGGCAAAGGGCTTGCCCTGCTCCGCGCGAGCAGCGGCGCGCAACGTCACCAGTCGGGCACCTTCCAGCTCGATGGCGATATTGGCGACCATGAAGGCCACGGCCTGCCGATGGCTGATGGGCTCGCCGAATGCGTGCCGCTCGTTGACATACGGAATGACATAGTCGAGCACGGCCTTCGCCGTGCCCAAGGCGAGTGCCGCCCAACCCAGGCGGGCCAGCCGGACGCACTCGGCGTAGTTGGCAGCGGCGTAGTCGGCAGCGGCTTGGTTGGCGGCGGCTTGGTTGGCGGCGGCGTTGACAGCTGCCGCATCGCCGAGCAGCCCCCTCATGGGGACCTGGACACCAGTGAGGGTGAGCCTGGCCATCGACGCGGCGCGCAGGCCCATCGCGGGTTCGGCCTCCACGGTGATCCCCGGTGTCGAGGATTCGATCAAGAACAGCGCGGGAGAGCCTTCCAGCTCAGCGGCGACGACGAACAACTCGGCCTTGTCGGCTCGGGGGACGAGGGACTTGACCCCGTCCAGGACGAAGCCGCCGGGTGTGCGCCGCGCGCTCGTGCGCAGTGCGAAGGGGTCGAACAGCAGGTGCGGCTCGTTGATCGCCAGCGCCGAGGCCGGCACGTCATCGCCGACAAAGGCCGGCAGATACGTGGCCTGCTGCTGCTCGTTTCCCCACAGGACCAAGGCGTTGCTCACCCCCGCCGGCGCCAGGCAGGCGACGGCAAGGCCCATGTCGCCATGGGCGAGCGCCTCGGCAACCAGCACGCCCGTCGTGCTCGAGCGCTCGGAGCCCATCCCCCCGAGCGACTCGGGGATGCCGACGAGAGTCACGCCAAGTTCGGTCACCGAGCGCTTGAGCAGGGCTTCGGGCGCCACGCAGTCACGCTCGGCGCCGGCCGCCTTTGGCCGCAGCTGCTCCGCGGCGAACTCGCGGGTGGCGTCGACGATCATCTGCTGCTCGTCCGACGGGGTGAGGTCGAACAGGCCGCGCTCACCAGCCGTGGCCGGACGGTCGGGCTTGCTCCGGGCTTGGACGGCGGTGAAGGCCCGGTTGGCGGCGCCGAGCGTCCTGAAGCCGCCGCGGCTGGCCTCGTACACGGCCTTCTCCATGGGTTTGCGCAGCCGGAGTCGATCAATCGCGGCGGCGCTGGCGAGCCGGTTCAGGGCGGCGAGCCCGACACCCATCGCGTCGCGTCCGCGGGTGGAACGCGGGGGCATGGCATCTCCTGTGGTTGGACAGACCGGTGTGGACGTGTGCGGATAGACGGCGTGCGGGCTGTAGGCCGATCATGGTGTTCGAGATAAGTTACCCGTCAGTAGCTCAGGCGCAAACAGGCGGCACGAGGGCGGACAGCCTCGGAACTCGGCGCTGCTCCGTATCGTTGGATCTACAGCTAGTACGACCGGCGAACCCCTCCGGTCCGCTGGCCGAACACGCGCAAACACCTAGTTCTCCCAGGAGGCACCACAGCCATGGCGCAGAATCCCGTCATCAACAAGTTCGGCCAGGCGTCGGGCGCTGCCCCAGGCGGCATGGCGACGCCGTCGGTGGTCGACCTGAACAAGATGTACGCGCAGCCGGCCTTCACCGGCGTGCGGACAACGCGCTACATGACGCTGGACGACGTCGTGCAGCGCACCGCCGCGATGCTGGGTGTCCTACTCGTTACCGGGGCGATCAGCTGGGAGCTCGTCACCTCGCGCGGCGCCGCGCCTGTGATCATCATCTCGGCGCTCGCCGCATTCGGGCTCGCGATGTACATGTCGCTGAGGATGAAGGCGAACGCCGTCACGTCGCTGGTCTACGCGGCCTTGGAGGGTGTCGCCCTCGGCGCCATCAGCCGGATCTTCAACAACGTCTACCCGGGGATCGCCGTCCAGGCCATCACGGGCACCGTCATGGTCGCGGCCGGAATGCTGTTCGTCTACAAGATCGGGGCGATCCGGGTCACGCCCAAGTTCACCCGCGTCGTCGTCGGAGCCACGCTCGGTGTCGTCGGCCTGATGATCGTCAACGCGCTCGCGTACCTGTTCACACCGAACGGCCTCGGCCTGCGCTCGGGCGGGGCGCTGGCGATCGTCTTCAGCCTCGTCTGCATTGTCATCGCGTCGATGAACCTGGTCCTGGACTTCGACATGATCGAGAAGGGCATCCGAAACGGCGTCGACCAGAAGTTCGCTTGGTACGCCTCGTTCGGCCTGACCCTCACGCTGGTGTGGCTCTACCTCGAGATCCTCCGGCTGCTGAGCTACCTGCGCGAATAACAGGCGGCCCAGCGAAACCAGCAACGTACCGAAGCGGGCGGTGGATCTCTCGTGGCGATCCCGGCCCGCTTCGGCATCTGACCGATCGGACATTCCCCCACGGATGTCCGATCGCGCCATCCTGTTCAACGAGCCCGGGACAAATGGGTTACGTCTGGCGAGTCTCCGCATTCGAGTTACCTCAGGCGCTCGATCACCATCGCCATCCCCTGCCCACCGCCGACGCACATCGTCTCCAGTCCGAACTGCTTGTCGTGAGTCTGCAGTGAGTTGATCAGGGTCCGGGTGATCCGCGCACCGGTCATGCCGAACGGGTGACCGACCGCGATAGCTCCCCCGTTGACGTTGAGGCGATCCATGTCGATGCCCAGCTCGCGCTGCGACGGCAGGACCTGAGCGGCGAACGCCTCGTTGATCTCGACCAGGTCGATGTCGGCGATGCTCAAGCCGGCGTTGGCCAGCGCCTTCTTCGACGCCTCGACCGGACCCAAGCCCATGATCTCCGGTGACAGCCCGGAAACGCCCGTCGCCACGATGCGCGCCAGGGGGGTGAGCCCGAGCTGCGCCGCCTTCGTGTCGCTCATGATGACCAGCGCGGCCGCGCCGTCGTTGAGCGGGCAGCAGTTACCGGCGGTCACTCGCCCGTCGGGGCGGAACACGGGCTTGAGCGTCGAGACCGCCTCGTAGGTGACCCCGGCGCGCGGCCCGTCATCGGTCGAGACGACGGTACCGTCCCGGAGGGTCACGGGCGTGATGTCGCGCGCCCAGAAGCCGTTGTTGATGGCCGCCTCGGCGAGGTTCTGCGAGCGAACCCCGAAGTGGTCCATGTCCTCGCGGCTCACATCCTTGAGCAACGCGACGTTCTCCGCCGTCTGCCCCATCGCGACGTAGATGTCGGGTACCGACCCGTCCTCGCGCGGGTCGTGCCACTGCGCGGCGCCGCTCTCGGCGACCTTGGCCGTGCGGCCCTCGGCCTCGGCATAGATCGGGTTGTGGGTGTCGGGCCAGCCGTCCGAGCTGCCCTTGGCGAAGCGGGAAACGGTCTCCACTCCGGCTGAGATGAACACGTCACCCTCGCCCGCCCTGATGGCGTGGAATGCCATCCGGCTGGTCTGCAGGGACGACGAACAGTACCGGTTGACGGTGGTGCCCGGCAGGAAGTCGTAGCCGAGCTGGACCGCCACGACGCGGCCGATGTTGAAGCCCGACTCACCGCCGGGCTGCCCGCACCCCATCATGAGGTCGTCGATGTCATGAGGATCGAGCCCCGGTACCGCATCGAGTGCCGCCCGCACCATCTGGGTGGCAAGGTCGTCCGGGCGGATGGAGGCCAGCGACCCCTTTACCGCGCGTCCGATCGGCGAACGCACTGCGGAGACAATGACTGCTTCGGGCATGCGAGCTCTCCTTCGAGTTCCAGCTGATCAAGAGTTCCGGTTGAGCGCTGATGACGATGCTGCCACCTGCTCGGCCACCGTGTCAGGGGCCGGCACCGTTGGCCACCGGCCGCGCTTGTTCCGGCGAGCTCGGGACCGGCGTGCGGGGTCGCCTGACGCGCAGTTGCGCCCACGTACCGCGCCGGTGCCCGGAGGAACCTTGGCGGAGTACGCCGGCAACCTCGGATCCCGGCCGGGTGGCCGCCTGCGCGGCCGCCTTGGCCACCGGCTTGGGGCGCCGGGTGAGGAACGTGCTCGCCGACCGCGCCCGGGTCCCCATCCCCAACGCGTCCAAGGCCGACGGGAGCAGCGCCTGCGCCGCTTGGGCGTAACCGGCCGCCGAGGGGTGGAACTGGTCATCACTGAACAGCTCACGCTGGGTCGCGAACAGGGGGCCCAGGATGTCGCCGAGGGAGACGGTTCGGCCGCCGGCGTCGACGACAGCGATCGTCTGCGCCTTGGACATCGCCCGGGACAGGTAGCGCGCGTACTGGCGCAGCGGCTGCGCCAGCGGCCGGATCGTGCCCAGGTCCGGCGTTGTCCCGACGATCACCTCGCAGCCGAGTCCCCGCAGGCGCCGCACAGCATCGGCGAGGTGGGGCACCGCCTCGCCAGGTTTGACCCGGTGCGTCACGTCGTTGGTGCCGATCAGGATGATGGCGACCTCGGCGTGTGCCGTCCCGAGTTCGTCCACCTGCGCGCCAAGCTGCGCGGACCGGGCGCCGACCACCGCGACATTGGTGATGTGCACCGGCCGGCGGGCGATCGAGGAAATGCCGATCGCCAGTTGAGCGGCCAGGGTGTCGCGATCACGCTGCACGCCGTACCCGGCCGCGCTCGAATCGCCGAGCACGACCAGGCGTATCGGCGGGCGCCCTGGGCTCACCCCGGCCGCCGCCCACGTCGTGTCGTGCGAGCGCGGCGGATCGGTCACTGCCTGCGGGATCCGGCGGCGCGCAAGTTTGGACTCCCCCAGGAGCAGGCCGGCGATCGCCCCTACGGCCACGGCGCCGAGCGCGCCCGCGCCAACAAGGCCGCCGCCACCGTAGGCCGCGACCCGAGCAATGCGGCCTGCCCTGCTTGCCGGAAACATCCATACCCTTCGATCAACCTGTTCTGAGGCTAACGTGCCGACATGCGCTATTCGGAATCGCTCGTCGAGCTCATCGGCAATACACCGCTCGTCCGGCTGCGGCGGCTCAGCGAAGGGTTGGCGCCCACGGTGCTGGCCAAGGTCGAGTACTTCAACCCGGGCGGGTCGGTGAAGGACCGCATCGCCGTGCGGATGATCACCGCCGCGGAGGCCTCGGGTGCCCTCAAGCCCGGCGGGACCATCATCGAGCCGACCTCGGGTAACACCGGCGTCGGGCTGGTCATCGTCGCTCAGCAACGTGGGTACCACTGCATCTTCGTCTGCCCCGACAAGGTGAGCGGGGACAAGATCAACACCTTGCGCGCCTACGGCGCGGAGGTGGTGGTCTGCCCGACCGCCGTCGCCCCGGAGGATCCGCGTTCCTACTACTCGGTCTCGGACCGGTTGGCCCGCGAGAGCCCCGGTGGCTGGAAGCCCGACCAGTACGCGAATCCCAACAATCCGCGCTCGCACTACGAGAGCACCGGGCCGGAGTTGTGGGAGCAGACCGAGGGGCGCATCACTCACTTCGTCGCCGGCATGGGGACCGGCGGGACGATCAGCGGTGCCGGGCGCTACCTGAAGGAGAAGTCCGGCGGCGCCGTCCAGGTGATCGGCGCCGACCCGGAGGGCTCGGTGTACTCAGGCGGCACCGGGCGCCCTTACCTCGTCGAAGGGGTTGGCGAGGACTTCTGGCCTGAGACCTACGACCGCACGATCTGCGATGAGATCGTGGCTGTCTCCGACGGCGATTCCTTCGACATGACACGCCGGTTGGCCCGCGAGGAAGGGCTGCTTGTCGGTGGCTCGTGCGGGATGGCCACGGTCGCGGCGCTGCGGGTGGCATCGACGTTGTCGCCGGACGACGTCGTCGTCGTCCTCTTGCCCGACGGGGGGCGCGGGTACCTGTCGAAGATCTTCTCCGACAAGTGGATGGCCGACTACGGTTTCATCGGCGGATCGAGCGAGACCACGGTGCTCGACGTCCTACGTGGCAAGACCGGCCAGACGCCCACGCTGGTCCACGCTCACCCCAACGAGACCGTGCGCGATGCGATCGACATCCTGCGCGAGTACGGCGTCTCGCAGATGCCGGTGGTGCGGGCCGAGCCGCCGGTCACCGCCGGGGAAGTCGTCGGGTCGGTGTCGGAGAAGGCGTTGCTGGACGCGTTGTTCGGGGGGAACGCCACACTTGCCGACGCCCTCGAGCGGCACATGTCGCCGCCGTTGCCGATCATCGGATCCGGGGAGCCGGCGGCGGCGGCGATCGCGGCCCTCGGGGAGGCAGACGCGCTGCTCGTGCACGTGGACGGCAAGCCGGTTGGTGTCATCACCCGCCAGGACCTGCTCGGGCACCTCACCCACGATTGACCGGCCGGTAGCGTTGGCGCACATGAGTGACGCAACGGGGCGGCACGGATTCGACACCCTGGCCATCCACGCTGGGCAGGAGCCCGACCTGCTCACCGGCGCGGTCGCCGTGCCGATCTATCAGACGTCCACGTACAAGCAGGACGGCGTCGGTGGCCTGCGCGGTGGTTACGAGTACAGCCGGAGTGCAAACCCCACGCGCACGGCCTTGGAACAGGCGTTGGCGGCAGTGGAACACGGCGTTCGCGGCTTGGCGTTCGCCAGCGGTCTGGCGGCCGAAGACACCGTGCTCCGGACGGTGTGCCGACCCGGGGATCATGTGATCCTGCCCGGCGACGCGTACGGCGGCACGTTCCGCCTGGTCGCGAAGGTCCTGGCGAACTGGGGCATCGAGTACACCCCGACCCCACTAGCTGACCTCGACGCGGTACGCGCGGCGCTGCGGCCCACGACCCGCGTGATCTGGTGCGAGACTCCGACCAACCCGTTGCTGGGTGTCGCGGACATCGCCGCGCTGGCAGACATCGCCCGCAGCGCCGGGGCGCGCCTGGTCGTGGACAACACGTTCGCGTCGCCCTATCTGCAGCAACCGCTCGCACTCGGTGCCGACGTGGTTGTCCATTCGACCACCAAGTACCTCGGTGGCCACTCCGATGTCATCGGTGGGGCACTGGTGACTGCGGACGTCGAGCTGGGCACGCAACTCGCATTCCACCAGAATGCGATGGGCGCGATCAGCGGGCCGTTCGACGCCTGGTTGGTGCTGCGGGGGCTGAAGACCCTCGGGGTCCGGATGGATCGGCACTGCTCGAACGCCGAGCAGATCGTGGACTTCCTGGTGGGCCACGCAGCTGTCGAGCGGGTCTACTACCCGGGGCTGCCCGAGCACCCTGGACATGACATCGCGGCTCGCCAGATGTCTGGGTTCGGCGGCATGGTGTCGTTCAGCATGCGTGGCGGTGAACAGGCGGCGCTGAAGGTCTGCGAACTCGTGCAGCTGTTCATCCTGGGTGAATCGCTCGGCGGCGTCGAGTCATTGATCGAACATCCCGGTCGCATGACCCACGCCAGCGTGGCCGGCTCTGCGCTCGAAGTGCCGAACAACCTCGTCCGGCTGTCGGTCGGTATCGAGGACATCGCAGATCTGCTTGCCGACATCGCCCAAGCTCTAGCCTGAGAACATGGGGTGTTCTGCCAGCGCGATCTGGGACGAGCGGTACCTCGCCTACGACTTCGGCGAGCACCCGCTCAACCCGGTCCGGCTCGAACTGACAATCCGGATGGCGCGCGAGATGGGCGTTATCGACGCACTCACCGTGCTGCCTCCGGTTGCCGCCGACGAGGCAGCGCTGCGCACGGCCCACGACGCCGACTACCTGGCCGCGGTGCGCCAGGCAAGCGGGGATCCCACCTTCACCGGATACGGGCTGGGCACCGCCGACGATCCGGTCTTTGCCGGGATGTATGAAGCCTCTGCCCTGATCGCCGGAGGATCCGCGATCGCCGCGCTGCAGGTGTGGGACGGCACCGTCGAACACTCGGTCAACATTGCCGGCGGCCTGCATCATGCGATGGCTGGCTACGCGTCAGGTTTCTGCGTCTTCAACGATGTGGTGGTGGCGATCCGAGCATTGCTCGCCGCGGGCGCGCGCAAGGTCGCCTACGTCGACATCGACGTGCATCACGGCGACGGCGTGCAGGCCGCGTTCTACGACGATCCGAGGGTGCTGACGATCAGCCTGCACCAGGATCCGCGCACGCTGTTCCCCGGAACCGGGCACGCGCGCGAGATCGGCGCGGGCGCGGGTGAGGGGACGTCGGTCAACGTGGCGCTGCCGCCGGGTACCGGGGACGAGGGCTGGTTGCGGGCCTTCCGGGCGGTCGTTCCTGGAGCCGTTCGCGCCTTCGGCGCCGACGTGCTGGTGACGCAGTGCGGTTGCGACACCCACCACGAGGACCCGCTGGCCAACCTCGAACTCACTATCGACGGCCAGCGCACCGCGATCGCCGAGCTGCACGCGCTCGCACACCGGGCAACTCACGGCAAGTGGATTGCGTTCGGCGGAGGCGGCTACGGCCTGGTGCGCTGCGTTCCCCGAACGTGGACGCATCTGCTCGCCGAGACCTCGGGAAACCCGATCGCAGCGGACACGCCCGTGCCCCCGGGGTGGATCGCTGACTTGCGAGCCCGGGGAGTGCAGGGAGAGTTGCCTGCCACCATGGGGGAGCGGCCGGTGCCACACGTCGAGCCTTGGACCCCCGGGGGCGAGAGCTGGCTGGACCGTTCCATCTGGGCTACGCGCCGTGCGGCATTCCCGCCGCTCGGGCTCGACCCGGACGACCCCCGTGACTGAGC
>JALYIL010000192.1 GCA_030775825.1 Actinomycetota bacterium | reverse complement strand
CTCCGACGCCGCGCACGACACCTGAGGCGTGGGGCCTCGGCTTCGAACCTGACCAACCCCGTCGCCGCGGGGGCGACGACTAGTTCGAGTCGAAACCGTTCGGACAGGCTCAGGACGTCCCAACTCTCGCGCCGAACCCCGGTCACTACGCTGAACTCGTGGCTGATGTCAGCGTGCGCCCCGCACGAGCCGACGATGTCGGCGAGATTGCTCGAATCCAGGTCGACACCTGGCGAACCGGTTATGCGCACGTGCTTCCGGCCCCTGTTCTCGAATCGCTCACTGCCGAGACCGCCACCGTGGCATGGGAGCAGGCGGTCGCCGCCCCGCCTTCGCCGAAGCATCACGTGTTCCTCGCTCTGGAGAAGGACACCCGGGTCGGCTTCGCCGCAACGGCGCCGGCGGACGACCTGCAGGCTGAGGACCCCGAACCCGACTCCACGGTCGCCATCGGGCCCCTGCTGGTCGAACCCCGGTGGGGCCGCCGCGGCCACGGATCACGGCTGCTCGCAGCCTCCATCGATCACGCCCGCAGCGACGGCATGACGCGCGCAATCATGTGGATCCCCGAGCCGGACACGGCCTCACGCGAATTTCTTGTCTCGGCCGGGTGGGCGCCAGATGGTCTGGCCCGCGTCCTCGACACCGGCGCCGGGGAGTTGCGTGAGATCAGGCTGCACGTCGCGGTGCCGCGGTGACCTTCACCGGAATTCCCGTCGCCGCGCTCGATTTCTATGAAGACCTGGAAGGCGACAATTCCAAGGCGTTCTGGACCAAACACAAGCATGTCTACGACGAGTCCGTGCGTGCCCCGATCGAGGCCCTGGTGGCCGCATTGGCGCCGGAGTTCGGGGCGGCAAAGCTGTTTCGCCCCTACCGCGACGTTCGGTTCGCGAAAGACAAGACGCCGTACAAGACACATCAGGGTGCGTGGTTCGCTGAGTCCTCGGTGTACCTACAGGTGTCGGCCGCGGGGTTGTTCGTTGCGGGCGGGTACTGGGACACATCCCCGGCGCAGGTCGCGCGATTGCGACGGGCGGTCGCCGACGACGTGGTTGGGGCGGCGCTGGACCGGGCGCTCGCCGCTGTAGCAACCGCGCAGTTCATCCTCGGCGGCGAGCAACTCACGAGGGTGCCCAGCGGCTACCCGAAGGACCATCCGCGGGCCGACCTGCTGCGCTACAAGGCGCTCGTCGCACGCCGGGACTTCGGCTCTCCGGCGTGGCTCGCTACCCGGCGGGCCCAGCGCGAAGTCGCCAAGGCGTGGCGTTCGATCGCACCGCTCACAAGCTGGCTGGACACCCACGTCGGGCGCCAATAGCCGAGCCGCCGGCGGCCGGAAGTTCAGCGCGCCCGGCCGGGACGCCGCTTCCCCCCGGGATCGAGAGCTGCCGGGCGTCATAGCTCGAGCAATGGCTCCAGACCTACGGTCAGGCCCGGCCGCGAGGAGATCTGGCGAACCGCGAGCAACACTCCCGGCATGAACGACGACCGGTCCAGTGAATCGTGTCGAATCGTCAGGGTCTCGCCCTCTGTGCCGAGAACGACTTCCTGGTGCGCGACGAGCCCGGCGATGCGCAAGGCGTGCACCCGTACGCCGTCGATCTCGGCACCGCGCGCGCCACCGATGGAGTGCGACGTTGCGTCAGGAACGGCGCCCAGACCAGCGCCGGCCCGCGCTTCGGCGATGAGCTGCGCCGTGCGAAGAGCCGTGCCGCTGGGCGCGTCGACCTTGCTGGGGTGATGAAGTTCAATCACCTCGGCCGACTCATAGAACGGCGCGGCGAGCTGGGCAAATCTCATGGACAGGACCGCGCCGATCCCGAAGTTTGGCGCAATTAGCACACCGACCGCGGGAGCGTCCGCGAGCCAAGTTCGAATTGTGTCCAGGCGCTCATCGGTGAACCCGGTCGTTCCGACGACTGCGTGAATCCCTTGGTCGACGGCAAAGCGCACGTTATCCATCACAACGTCCGGATGGGTGAAGTCGACAAGTACTTGAGCAGCCGCATCGGCGACACTGAACAACCAGTCGCCCGCATCGACCATGGCAACGAGGTCGAGGTCATCGGCGGCGTCGACGGCCTTGCACACTTGCTGGCCCATGCGGCCGCGTGCGCCCAGCACGCCAACCCGGATCGGTTCGCTCACGTTGGTTGTTCCCTTCACACTGCACCATCGAATTCATGCGGGCCGAACGGTCCAACTACCGTCAAGCAGCGAGGCCGGCTCAGCAGGTCTGCGGCGGCCTCAGCCACCGCGGATGGGGTAACGCCATCGATCAGCGCCAGCAGGTCGTCGACGCCGAGAATGTCGGAGTAGACCATCTCGCTCTTGCCGATGCGGGTCATTCGGGAACCGGAGTCCTCGAGGCCGAGAACGATTCCACCCCTGACCTGACCTTTGCCGCGCTCGATCTCGGCCACGGTGAGCGCCCCGGAGGCCGCCGCGTCGAGCTCCTCGATCATCAGCGCGAGAACCTCATCGGCCTTGCCCGGCTGGCACCCGGCATATACGCCGAAGTGCCCGGCATCGGAGTAACCGCCGGTGAAGGAGTACACCGAATAGGCAAGACCCCGTTCCTCGCGTATGCGTTGGAACAGTCGCGAGCTCATCCCGCCCCCTAGCGCCGCCGATAGGACGCCGACGGCAAAGCGAGACGGGTCGTGGCGCGAGACGCCGTGACTACCGAGCACGATGTTGGCCTGCTCGGTGTCATCGGAGACCACCTTGACGGCGCACGCCGGCATGGCGTTCACAAGCGCACGCGTCGCTCGCGGGCGGCGAGATCCGACCGAGACGTCCAGGCGGTCGGCGAACGCGCGCCGAACCAGCCCGACCACCTCGCTGTGCGCCACGTTCCCCGCGACCGAGACCACCATTGATTCGGGGGTGTAGCGGCGTTGGTAGTAGCCGGCGATCTGCTTGCGCCCGAGCGAGGCGATGGAGTGCACGGTGCCGAGGATGGGACGACCGAGTGGAGTGTCGCCAAACAGTGCGGTCGAGAACTCATCGTGCACCAGGTCGGCGGCGTCGTCGTCGCGCATCGCAATCTCCTCGAGCACGACGCTTCGTTCGATGTCGACGTTCTGCGCGGTGACGGTGGCATTGAGCACCACGTCGCTGACGATGTCTATCGCCAGGGCCACGTCCCGGTCGAGAACCGTCGCGTAAAAGCAGGTGTGTTCCTTCTCGGTGAACGCGTTGAACTCACCCCCAACCGCATCCATCGCGCTGGCAATGTCCAGTGCGGAGCGTCGGGCGGTGCCCTTGAACAGAAGGTGTTCGAGGAAGTGGCTCGTGCCGGCGAGACTCGGCGACTCGTCCCGGGAACCCACCGGGACCCAGACGCCGACGCTGGTACTCCGAACACCGGGCATCGCTTCGGTCACGATGCGCAAGCCGCCCGGCAGCACCGTGCGGGTGAGCGTGCCCCCGCCAGTGGCGTTGAGGCGGTGCGTCGATGCCCGGGACCGTGCAAGCGCGAGACGCGGTGAAGTCATTGGCCGATAGTAGAGGGGTGCTCGATCAAGCCCGGACGCCGCAGAACGCGCGTTCGCGCGGCGTGTGATCGATTGGGAAGAACCCGGGGCGCAAGGAGAGCACGTACCCACCGGTAACAATCGCTGCGCCGCGCAGGAACGGCAGCCTCAACAGCCATCCGGCCACGCCGAACACGGGGGCAAGCAGCCACGCGAGCAGACCGAGTGCCAACAACGCCGCCGCGCGGTGGCCGACGCTATGGACCCCGACCAGCAGCCACCCGGCAAGCAGTCCGGTCGCCACCGTGACGAGCAGCCACGTCAGCCAGAGCACCGAGGAGCCCTCCAGCTGCCTGCCCGGCACGAGGCCCAGGGCTAGCACGCCGGCAACCCCACACAGCCCGCCACAACGAGACGGCGACCGCCGCTTGCGGCAATCCTGATAGCAATCCAGGCGGCTCAGTGGATGCTCATCGAGCATCAGGCACCGGTCTGCGTAGAGGCGGGCCGAGGGGTATCGGCTCGCCAGGCGTTGCCGCACCCACCGCGGGACGTTGGGGTGCAACCAGATCGCGTCGATCCGTGCGTGCTCGGCTCGCACGCCCTGGGTGCCTGCGACGATCGTGCCCCAGCACGAGACGACCGCTTGCACGTAGCGGGTGTGCCGGTGCTGCATGGCGGCGCGTTGCGTGCCGTAGACGTAGAAGCCGCATTCGCACTCCGGCGACGGGACCTGATGCCGCTCACGTACGCGTTCGCCCGTTGGTGGCGCACAGGTCGCCGTGTTGGCGCCGTCATACCAGCACAGATCCGAGTACAGCGGGAGCAGCAGGCCTGAGTCGTCCACCCGGAACGTGCGCAGCCCCACGATGTCGCCGACCAGCGGCTGGACGCCGGAGAAACGTTGCACGTGGCTACCGCGCGTCCACGATGGCTACCGCACGCGCAGGCTGGGTGGCTGCGGGACCAGCTCGGGAGCGGGGATTGGTCCTGGGTCGGGCATCGGCTCGGGATCAGGTACCGGTACCGGTACCGGGCTCGGCTCCGGCATGCGAAGACTGGCGGCTCTGGCCGTACCCCGCTCGCCTCCGGCCGTGCCACGTTGGGAAAGCACCTCGAAGTGTGCGCGTTGTGGCCCGATGTCGCCCATTGCCGACTCCCAGCGTCGCCGATCGCTCAAACGTACGCCGACGGGCGCTCGCGTCAACTTCCGATGGCCATGGAGCGAGCCAGCTCGTAGGTCTCAGGCTGCCACAAGACCAGGCGGGCCTCGCCGTCATCGGGCGCGTCCCGCAGCACGGTCAGTGCCTGCAGAATGGCGTCGTCTCGCGGCCAGCCGAAGGCACCGGCCGAGATCAGCGGAAACGCGATCGAGCGTACCCCGAGATCAGCGGCGATCAGCAGACAGCTGCGATAACAGGATTGCAGCGTCTCCACCTCGCCGCGGCGATAGATCGGCCCGACGGTGTGAATGACCCACCTCGCTGGGAGCTTGCCCGCCGTCGTTGCCACCGCCCGCCCGGCCGGAAGCCCATCCGGATACGTCGTGTCGCGCAGCTGGCGGCATTCGGCCAGGATCGCCTTTCCGCCGCGTTTGTGAATCGCGCCGTCGACTCCCCCGCCCCCGAACAGCGACGAATTCGCCGCATTGACGATGGCGTCCACCCGTTGCTCCGTGATGTCACCGAGGACCAACTCGAGCTTCACCGCGGTAACCACGCATCCGGAGCGTCGACCATCTTGCGGACATGGGCGGGCAGTTTCCCGCTTAGCACCTGCGCCAGGCTGGTCTCGTCAAGGACACCCCGGAGGCTCGCACGCACAGCCACCCAGAGCTCAGGCAGGTGCGTCGCAACGCCGGTGTACTCGGTCTCGTGCGCCCGCAACCCGCGGATCTCGGCAAGGGGGCCGTCCACGGCGCGGATCACCGCACCGAGGGTTATCTCGCTCGCGGGGCGCGCCAGTGCGTAACCCCCGTCGGCACCGCGCTGGCTACGAACCAGGTTGGCCCGGCGCAGCTCGCCGAGGATTGCCTCGACGAACTTACGAGGCAGTCCCTGCTCCGATACGACCGCGTCCACCTTCACCAGTTCCGGCTCGCGAGCCGCCAAGCTCAGCAGTGCTCGAACCGCGTAATCCGTCTTTGCCGAGATCTGCACCCCCGCAGTCTTGCAAAGACAGGCTCCCGGCGTGCGCTACGGCACGCAACCAGACCGAGGAGCCCGGATTCAGGCTCATCGCTTCGGCCTGACCCCGGGTCAGCTGGACCCAGGGTTCGGTGTCACCCGTGCGCATCTCGGCGCGGACTTCGTAGCCGACGCGCTGCAGCCGGATGACCTCAGCGGAAATCGCGCCGTCGACATGTTCGGTGAATACCTCGATATCGTGCGGACGCACGATGCGCCCGCCCAGCCGGCTCACCGGGCCGAGAAACCCCATCACGAATTCGTTGGCGGGATGGTCGTACAACTCCTCGGGCGAACCGACCTGCTCGATGCGCCCATGGTTGATGACGACGAGTTCGTCTGAGACCTCGAGCGCCTCCTCCTGGTCGTGCGTGACGAACACGGTGGTCACGTGGACCTCGTCGTGCAGGCGTCGCAGCCAGTCGCGCAGCTCCTTGCGGACCTTCGCGTCCAGAGCCCCGAACGGCTCGTCCAGAAGCAGAACCTTGGGTTCCACAGCGAGCGCGCGCGCCAGGGCCATTCGTTGGCGCTGGCCACCGGACAGCTGGGACGGCAGCCGATCGGCGAATTGGGACAGGTGCACCAGTTCCAGGAGCTCACCGACTCTACGACGGATCTCGTCCTTGGGGCGTTTGCGGATCTCCAAGCCGAAGGCGACGTTGCGAAACACCGACAGGTGCTTGAAAGCGGCGTAGTGCTGAAAGACGAATCCCACGTTGCGGCGTTGCGCGGGCACCCCGGTGGCTTCGACGCTGTCTATCTGCACCGATCCGGCGTCGGGCTCCTCCAGGCCACCAATGATGCGCAGGAGGGTCGATTTGCCCCCTCCGCTCGGGCCGAGCAGCGCCGTCAGCTGCCCGCTCTCGACGGTCAGGTCGACGCCGTCCAGCGCGACGAACGTGCCGAAGCGCTTGACGATGCCAGTTGCCTTGATACTCATGAGCTTTCCTTCGGCCGGAGCAGGGAAACGACAACGATCGCCACCACGGCGACCGCAATCAAGACCAGCGACACCTGGTATGCCCCGGGCTCGAGTTGCTCGACCCGCTCATCGACGAGCAGGGTCGCGGTCTGGGTCTGGCCGGCGCCGCTGATGTTTCCGGAGACGACCTTGACCGCCCCGAATTCGCCGATGGAGCGCGCGAGGCTCAACACCACGCCGTAGGCCAGGGCCCACTTGATCGTGGGCAGCGTGATCCGCAGGAAACGTTGCCCAGCACTGGCACCGAGCACTCGCGCGGCCTGCTCCTGGTCGAAACCTTCCTCCTGAAGCACCGGCACGATTTCCCGCACGACCAGCGGCAAGGACACAAAGGTCGTGGCCAGCACCATGCCCGGAAGGGCAAAGATCACGTTGATGCCGGCGCCGTGCAGCCAGGAGCCGAACCAGCCGTTCGTCGGCCCGTAGACAAGCACGAGCGCCAGTCCGACGACGATGGGCGAGATGGAAATCGGCACGTCGATGAGGACACCGAACAGGCGCTTGCCCGGAAACTGGTAGCGGGTCAGCAGCAGCGCGACCCCCACACCGAAGATGACATTGAGGATGACCGCGGCGCCCGCGACGATGGCTGTGAGCTGGAAGGCCTGGACGGCCTGCGCGGAACTGATCGCCGCCCAGAACGCACCGCCTCCCTGCCGCACGGTGCGCCAGGTAACCACCAGCAGCGGAACGAAGACCAGGATCGCGACGTAGACAACTGCGGCCGCCCGCAAGCCGTAGCGAGGACGCCGCGCCAGGGTATTAGCCACGCCGAGCCGTCCGACGCTGGATCGCCTCGAGCGTGACGATGACGATGAGGCTGACGATCAGCAGGACTGTCGCGGTGGCCGCCGCGCCGGCGTAGTCGTAGTTCTGGATTTGCTGGAAGGCGTACATCGAGGAGACTCTCGCTCGGTTCACCCCTCCGGAGATCAGCAGCACCGAGCCGTACTCGCCCATGGCCCGGGCAAAGGCGAGCGCCGCGCCGGACAGAATTGCCGGCATTATCACTGGCAGCACGATGCGCCGAAAGGTCGTGAGCGGGCCTGCTCCGAGTGAGGCTGCAGCCTCTTCGGATTCGGTGTCCAGCGCCATGAGGACCGGCTGCACGCTGCGCACGACGAATGGGAGCGTGACGAACAGCAGCGCGAAGACGATCGCACGTTGGGTTCCGAGCAGGTTGATGCCGATCGGGCTGGTCGGACCGTAGAGAGCTAGGAGCACAAGACCTGCGACGATCGTGGGCAATGCGAACGGAATGTCGATGAGGACCTCAACGAGACGGCGCCCCGGAAAGCTGTCGCGTACCAGTACCCACGCGATAAGAGTCCCCATCACCGCGTTGACAGCGCTGACCCCGAGTGAGCTCAGCACGGTCAGGCGCAGGGCCTGGACCGCACCCGGGGCCGTGATCGCGTGCCAGAACCCGCCCCACCCGCTGCCGGTCGCCTTCACGATGACCGCGGCGAGCGGGATGAGGACGAGCAGGCTCAGCCAGGTGACTGCCGTGCCCAGGCCGAGGCCGGACGCCTTGCCGAGCCGGGACCCCGATGCAACGCGGGAGCCGGATGCGACGCGGGAGCCGGATGCGACGCGGGAGCCGGACGCGCTGCGGGAGGTTCCGGGCGGTGCGGCGGAACCTCCTGGCGCCGGGTATACCGATTGAGTCAGGCTCACCCGGCGGAGTTTTCGATCTTCGTGACGATGCCGTTGGTGGGATCGAAGAACGTCTTGTTCACCGATGTCCACCCCCCTAACTGCGCGATCGTCGTGAGTGTCTGGACCTGGGGGAAGGGATTGGCGACGTCGTTGGCCCCAGCCACCGCACCTGGGTTCACACCGGCGACGGCGGGCCGAAAACCCTTGCTGGCGAAGATCTGCTGGCCGGCAGCGCTGAGGACGTAGGCAAGGAAATCCTTGGCGGCTTTGGATGCGGTGATTGTGACGGCCGCCGGGTTTTCGATCAGAATCGATTCCTTCGGCACGAGGTAGTCGATCGCTGCCCCCTTCTGCCGGGCGCCGATAGCCTCGTCCTCATAGGAGATAAGCACGTCGCCGGTTCCCTGGGTGAACGTCGTGGTCGCTGTTGCGCCACTGGATGGCTTGCTGATGACGTGCTTGAAGAAGGCGGTTAGGTAGGCCTGGGCCTGGGCCGGCGTGCCGCCATCGGCCTTGACGTGGGTGTACGCGGCGAGGATGTTCCACTTGGCGGACCCGGACGAGGCGGGGTCCGGCGTTACGATCCGCACACCCGGCTTGATGAGGTCGTCCCATCCGGTGATGTGCAACGGGTTGCCCTTGCGCACCGCGATCACGACCACGGAGTCAGAGACCATGCCCTTGGTCGCGTTGCTGTCCCACCCGGCTGCGACGAACTTGGGGACAACCTTCGTCAGGTCCGACTGCAGGCTCAAGCCAACGTAGTCGGCCGGCTGACCCTGGGAGACTGCCTTGCTCTGCGTTCCGCTCGGACCATAGGACGCCGAGAAGGTGACGCCCTTGCCCGCGCTCGTACCCTGAAAGCCCTTCTCCAACGCGTCGTAGGCAGCCTTCGGTACCGAATACGCGACGATAGCCACCTTGCCCGTGGCGGCCGACCCGCTGGAGGAGCAGCCGCTCACCCCGATCGCGGCGACAACCGCCACGCTCAGCACGGTGGCCAATCGGCCACCCCGGGTGCTCAACCGGCTTGTCGACATCTCACTCCTTCTAGTTCGATGGGTGATCGTAATTCCATAGGATTAATAGAGAATATAGTCAACGTCGTCGGATGTCTCGCAGAGCCGATTAGCTCACATCGGCAATATCCGCGTCGATCTGTTCTGGCGAGGTTGATGCCAGCGTTTCCCGCGCCGCGAGTACGACCGGAATGGGCGCGGCGCAGATGGCCGCGCTCACCACGAAGCTCGCCGCATAGCCCTGCCAATCGGCAATCCATCCCGCGGCGATCGGGCCGATGACGGCACCGAGGTCACCGGACATCTGGAAGACGGCAACGACCGTTCCGCCGCGTCCTGCCACGACATCGCCCATCATCGCCCCGGGAGCCACCGAATCCGCAGCGCCGGCCACCCCGAGCAGCGCCATCGCAAGGATCAGTCCCCCGATCATTGGGATCGTGGGCAGGATGAGGAATCCGATTGCGCCGCTCAGCAGCCCCCCGATGATGACCGGACGGCGTCCGTGGGTGTCGGCGACGCGACCGAAGGGCAGGAGCAGAGCCCCGCTGACGATGCTGACTACCAGGAAGGCGGCGTAGACCCAACCCGCCCCGAGACCGAGCCGATCGGTGACGAATTGCGGGACGATGGCCGTTCGAGCGCCGACGACCGCCCAGTCGCCACCGAAGGACGCCGCCAGGACGGCGAGGTAGGCATTGCTGCGCAGGGCCGTCCGCAGCGGCAACGCAGCGGTGCGAGTGGCCTGCTTCGCCGCGAAGCGGCTGTGTCGCAGTGTTGTCATGGCCAGCGTTCCGGCGACCGCCAAGGTGCCGGCGTAGAGGAAGAACGGCGCCCGCAGGGAGATCGTCGCAACCGTTCCCACGGCGGGGCCCGCGATCATTCCGAGCAGGAACGCGCCGGCCCAGGCTCCCTGGGCGCGCCCGCGCAGGTGACTCGGCGTCACCCGGATCAGGATGCTGGCGGCGCTCACGCTGAACATGATCGAACCCACCCCGCCGATACCCCGAAGGACTAGGAGCTGCCAATAGTCCTGCGAAAGGCCGGCGAGCAAGCTGGATACGGCGACTACCCCAATACCAGTGGCCAGCATCACCCGCTCGCCGGCGGCGTTCACGAGCCCACCGACAAACGGCGCGGTGACAAGCCGCATCAGCGCGAAGGCACTGATCACCGCACCCGCCGCGGTTCTGCTTACCCCGAATTGCCGCGCGAACAACGGGAGCGCCGGCGCCACCACTCCGTAGCCGAGCGCCACCATGAACGCCACCGCGATCAGCGCCCGCACCTCGCTGGGCAGCTCGCGCAACGACGGCATGGATCCTCCTTCGATGGGCAGGGCATCGACTGGGGCGATCGCCTCATCTTGGCACGCAAGGGCCCGCCCACCGGGGGGCCACGGACCCCGGTAGCCTGCACAGCGAAAGCGGGCGGGGAGCGTCGTGCTCCCCGCCCGCTTCTACGATGCTGTGCGGATCAGACCTCGGTCGCGGCGGCGGTCTCGGGAGCCGCGCCGGCCGGCGCGTCCGGGCGCGGGCTGTCCTCATCGACGAGCACCAGACTGATCTTGCCCCGCTGGTCGATCTCGGCGATCTCGACCTGGATCTTGTCACCAACGTTGACGACGTCCTCGACCTTGCCGATGCGCTTGCCGCGGCCGAGCTTGCTGATGTGGATCAGGCCGTCCTTGCCGGGAAGCAGCGACACGAACGCTCCGAATGCCGCGGTCTTGACCACGGTGCCTAGAAAGCGCTCCCCCACCTTCGGCATCTGAGGGTTCGCGATGGCGTTGATCTGATCGACAGCGGCTTGCGCCGAGGGGCCATCCACGGCGCCCACGTAGATCGTTCCATCGTCCTCGATGGTGATCTGCGCGCCCGTCTCGTCCTGGATCGAGTTGATCATCGCACCCTTGGGCCCGATGACCGCCCCGATCTTGTCAACAGGAATCTTCACAACCGTCACGCGAGGCGCGAAGGGGCTCATCTCGTCCGGGCCGTCGATGGCCTCAGCCATGACGTCCAGGATGTGAAGTCGCGCATCGCGGGCCTGCTTGAGCGCGGCCGCCAATACCTCCGAGGGAATGCCGTCCAGCTTGGTGTCGAGCTGCAGCGCGGTCACGAACTCCTTCGTGCCGGCAACCTTGAAGTCCATATCCCCGAAGGCGTCCTCGGCACCGAGGATGTCGGTGAGGGCCACGTACTCCGTCTTGCCGTCGACGGTGTCGGACACCAACCCCATGGCGATGCCGGCGACCGCCGCTTTGAGCGGGACACCCGCGTTGAGCAGTCCGAGCGTCGAGGCACAGACGGAACCCATCGACGTCGAGCCGTTGGAGCCGAGCGCCTCAGAGACCTGGCGAATGGCGTAAGGGAACTCGTCGCGACCCGGCAGGACCGGCACCAGAGCGCGCTCGGCGAGGGCGCCGTGACCAATCTCGCGCCGCTTCGGTGACCCTACGCGGCCGGTTTCGCCCGTCGAGTACGGCGGGAAGTTGTAGTTGTGCATGTAGCGCTTGGTCCGCTCCGGGGACAGGGTGTCGAGCTTCTGCTCCATCCCCAGCATGTTCAGCGTGGTCACGCCGAGAATCTGCGTCTCCCCGCGCTGGAACAGCGCCGAACCGTGGACCCGCGGAATGACCTCGACCTCAGCGGAGAGCGTGCGGATGTCGGCTAGGCCGCGCCCATCGATGCGCACCTTGTCGCGGAGAATTCGCTGCCTGACGAGCTTCTTGGTAAGCGACCGGTAGGCGGGGCTGATCTCGTTCTCGCGACCGGAGAAGCGCGGTCCAACGGCCTGCTTTGCCTGCTCCTTGAGCCGGTCGAGCTCCAGCTCACGCTCCTGCTTGTCGGCGATCGTCAGCGCTCGGGCGAGCGGCTCGGAGACCTCATCGCTGACCGCCGCGAATACGTCGTCCTGGTAGTCGAGGAACACCGGGAACTCAGCGGTCGGCTTGGCGGCCGAGCGGGCGAGTTCGGACTGTGCACGGCACAACTCCGCGATGAACGGTTTTGCCGCCTCGAGGCCCTCGGCCACGACCTCTTCGGTCGGTTTGGTAGCCCCACCAGCAATCAGCTCGATGACAGACTCGGTTGCCTCGGCCTCGACCATCATGATCGCCACGTCACCCGATTGGAGGACGCGACCCGCGACCACCATGTTGAAGGTTGCTTGCGCGATCTCGGAGAACGTCGGGAACGCAACCCATTGACCGTCGATCAAGGCCACTCTCGTTCCGCCAACGGGACCGGAGAACGGCAGACCCGAGATCTGCGTCGAGGCCGACGCGGCGTTGATCGCGACGACGTCGTATGCGTGGTCAGGGTTGAGGGCCATCACGGTGATGACCACTTGGACCTCGTTGCGCAGGCCCTTGATGAAGGTCGGGCGCAGCGGCCGGTCGATGAGACGGCAGGTGAGGATGGCGTCCTCGCTGGGACGGCCCTCACGCCGGAAGAACGAGCCTGGGATCCGGCCCGCGGCATACATGCGCTCTTCGACGTCGACCGTCAGCGGGAAGAAATCGAAGCCCTCCCGTGGGTGCTTGCCGGCGGTGGTGGCCGACAGCAGCATCGTGTCGTCGTCCAGGTAGGCGACAACCGAGCCCGCGGCCTGCTTGGCCAGGCGGCCGGTCTCGAAACGGATGCTGCGGGTGCCGAACTTGCCGTTGTCGATTGTCGCGACGGTCTCGTAGATGCCGTCGTGGCTCTCGCTGTGGTTGGACTCGCTGTGGTTGGACTCGCTGTGGTTGGACTCCGTCACGGAGTACCCCTCTCGTACGTCGACAACTCCGTGCCAATCACGGGCTGCCTGATCTGCGCCGGATGGCACATGCGACGAACGAGCTCACACCTCTGATGGGTGCCGGTCTTCGATCGAAGCGGGCGGGTCCTGGCGAAGCGGGACTGTGGACCTGGACCGTCCGCCACTACCGAGGACCGGCGTCCTCGAAGTCGCAGGGACGCGCGTGTGTGCGTCCGGCATGGGTGTTCAGTGTTCAGTTGTGAAGAAGGGTGGCCCCGAGGTCGGAGCCACCCTGAGCGAGCTACCGGCGAAGGCCGAGTCGTTCGATGATCGACCGGTATCGGTTGATATCGGTCTTGGCCAGATAGTTCAGCAGTCGCCGCCGCTGACCAACCAGCAGCAGCAGGCCGCGCCGGCTGTGATGGTCGTGTTTGTGGGTCTTCAGGTGCTCCGTCAGATCGCTGATCCGCCTGGAGAGCAGTGCAACCTGCACCTCCCCGGAGCCACTGTCGCCTTCGGCGGAGCCGTACTCGGCGATGATCTGCTTCTTGACGTCGGTTGCCAGGGGCACGGACGACTCCTCTTCGTTAGGTGCAGGGCGCCCCGCCGGGATTCGTCACGGTGGGAGGATGAACGCGTGCTGCCGGGCGGCGCGAGCGCCACCGCGACACCAGCGTATCAGCCCGACAGCCACTCCCCGATCCCGCGGGCCCGAAACGCCCGGCCCAGGGAGGTTCACGCCCGGGATGGGCAGGCGCGCGCCAGCTACCCGGGCTCGCGGCCGAGCGGCGGGACCGTGGCCAGAAACTGCTCTGTCTGACTGACGTCTTGGTGCATCTGGGCGACCAGGGCGGGGACGCTGTCGAATTTCTCCATTCCCCTGAGGCGCTGCAGGAATTCGACTCCCAGCGCATCCCCGTAGAGGTCGCCGTCGAAGTCGAGGATGTAGGCCTCGACGCGGCGCTGCCGAACCTCGAACGTCGGATTCGTGCCGACGGAGATCGCGGCCGCGCCCAGGGGCTCTCCAGGCATCGTGCGACCCCATTCGTCGAGCCGCCAGACGCGGCCGGCGTAGACACCGTCGGCTGGGATCGCCGTCCACGCCTCGGTGCGCAGGTTCGCGGTCGGAAAGCCAAGTTCGCGGCCCCGCTGGTCGCCACGCTCGACGACGCCGTCCACCCGGTGCGCGCGGCCCAGGGCTTCCGCGGCACGCGCCATGTCTCCGGCTTGCACGCACGAGCGAACGTACGTCGCGCTCAAGGGGGTCTCACCCTCGCGCAGCAGCGTTGTGCCGCTGGCGTTGAATCCGAACGTCTCGCCCAGGCGCGCCAGAGACTGGACATCACCGGCCGCGCGATGGCCGAATCGGAAGTTCTCGCCGACCACGACAGCCGAGGCGTGCAAGCGCTCGACCAGTACTTGGTGGGCGAACTCGTCTGGCGGGAGCCGGGAAAACTCCAACGTGAACGGCAGCGCGCAGAACACGTCTATCCCGAGACGTTCGACGAGTTCGGCCCGCCGAACGATGGTGGTGAGCACCGGCGGGTGCGAACCAGGTCGGACTACCTCGGACGGATGGGGCACGAACGTCAGCAGAACACTCGGAATGTCGAGTTGGTGGGCCTTCTCGACGGCGCTTCGGATTATCTCGGCGTGGCCGCGATGGACCCCGTCGTAGACGCCGATTGTGACCACGCACCGCCCCCACCCGGTGGGTGCAGCTTCCAGACCGCGCCAACGTTGCACGGTGGGCAGCCTATCGGCCGGCCGTTCCGGCCGTTCCGGCCGCCGAGAAGACCAACACCGGCTTGGCGCGGACGCCGTCCTCGACCAGCAGCGCAGCGACTGTCCCATCGGGCGCGAGCGCGCCGTAGGTGCCGAGGATGCCGGCCGGCGCCAGCGCCTTGCCGAATGACAGCTCACGGGCCTGATCGGCGTCGATGACGCGGATCGGCATCGCCGCGCGCACCGCATCAGCGAGCTGGAGCGTGACCGGGTCCTCGAGTTCGGCGAGTTCGTCCAGCGTGCGGGCCTGGTCGAGGCTGAAGGGTCCTACCCGAGTTCGACGTAGCGCGGTCAGGTGGCCACCCACACCTAGGCAGCGGCCGAGATCTCTGGCCAGCGCCCGCACGTAGGTACCTGAGGAGCACTGCACCTCGACGTCAACGTCGAGCAGGTCCGGGCCGGGGCGCGCGAATGTCCGGGCCTCGAAGCGCCCCACCCGGACCGGACGTGCCGGTAGGTCGACCACCTCACCCTCACGCACCCGGCGGTAAGCACGCTGCCCGTCGACCTTGATCGCGGATACCGAGCTCGGCACTTGCAGGATGTCGCCGGTCAGCAGGCCCATGGCGGCACGAACATCAGCTTCGCTGATGGCCGCGGTCGAGACCGCGGCCAGAGACTGTCCATCGGCATCGTCGGTGCTCGTCGACTCCCCGAGGCGGATCGTGGCGAGATAGGCCTTGTCCGTGAGCACCAGGTGATGGAGCAAGCGAGTCGCCTTGTCCACCCCCACCACGAGGACTCCGGTCGCCATCGGGTCGAGCGTGCCGGCGTGCCCGACGCGGCGGGTACCAGCCAACCGCCGGATCCGCGCCACCACATCGTGCGAGGTCCAACCCGCCGGCTTGTCGACGACGACCAATCCAGCACGTACCTCATTCACGGCGCACAACCAGATTCATGCCGCAACACCGAGGACGAGCCAGCGGTCCCCCCGCGTCCGGGCGATCATGCCGAGCAGGCGGACCCCGATGAAGGCGCTCAGCCCGGCCCACACGCCTGCGATTCCCCAATGCCAACGCAGTGCAGCGACACACAACGGGGTGAACGCGCCGAGCGCAGCGATGATGGTGATCGTTCGGAGGAACGCAACGTCCCCGGCACCGATGAGCACGCCGTCCAGGGCAAAGACCACTCCGGCGGCCGGGAGCATTCCGATGAACCAGGGCCACAACAGATGCGCCTGGTGCAGCACCTCGGGCGAGGAGGTGAACGCCTGCGGGATCAATGCCCACCCCGCCCCGAAGACGAGCCCGAATCCCAACCCGGCGTATAAACCCCATCTGGCGACCTGCCATGACAGGCGGCGCGCTCCGGAGGAGTCTGCCCCGCCCAACGCCGTGCCGATGAGAGATTGCGCGGCGATCGCGAACGAGTCGAGCAACAGCGCCGTGAACTCCCACAGCTGCAAGCCAATCTGGTGCGCGGCAATCTGCGCCGTTCCCATCCGCGATGCCACGCCGGCTGCCGACAGGAACGCGATCTGGAATGCGGCGGCGCGCAGAATCAGATCCCGGCCTACGACGACCTGCGCGAGGATGACCCCACGGTCCAGAGCCACTGAACCAGCTGACCGGCGTAGCGCCCGGACAAATAGGGCGCCACCCACCGCCTGCGCAAGGATATTCGCTAGCGCCGAGCCATTGAGCCCGAGTCCGAGCGAGTATACGAGTACCGGTGACGCGACCGCGGACAGCGCATTCGCGATCAAGACGATTCGCACCGGCTCGCGGGTGCGTTGCACGCCTCGCATCCATCCGTTACCGGCCAGAACGAGCAGGACCCCCGGCATCCCGAGGATCGCGATGCGAAACCAGGATTGCGCCGCGTGCTCAGTGGGCCCGGAGCCGCCGGCCAGCAGAACCGTCATCGGATGAGCCAGCGCCTCACCTACCCCGACTATGGCCACCCCGATGATCAGTGCAAGCCATGACGCCTGGACACCTTCGTTGACCGCCGCGTCCATCCGACCCGCACCGAAACACCGTGCTGCTCGGCTCGTCGTGCCGTACTCGACGAAGGTTCCGACGATGGTGAGCACCGCCATGACCGACCCGGCCACACCCAACCCGGCCAATGGCTTTGCCCCGAGGTGACCGACGACGGCAGTGTCGACCAGCAGATACAGGGGCTCGGCAGCAAGCACCACGAACGCCGACAGCACCAGCGACAGCACCCGCCGCGAGCTGTCCCGCTCGGCAGATGGCGGGTTGCTCACGCCGACATCCTCCCGCACCTGCTGCGCGCCGCTGCGCCACCTCGTCGAAGCGTCAGTGCTCCTCGGAGGGCTCGTCCTCATCGCGAGGCTTGCGATACGGGTCGGGGTCCCCAGCCGGTTGAGCACCCCTGCGGGCTTGCTCGACCTCGGCGTCGGCGGCGGCGGCAACCGCAAGCAGGTCCTCGATCTGTTTGGCCGTTTCGGGCACGGAATCCAGGACGAACGTGAGCGTTGGCGTGAATCGCACGCCCGTCTGCCGCCCAACCTCGGTGCGAAGGACGCCCGTGGCCGACTCCAACGCCAGCGCCGACTCGTCGCGCGCATCGCGGTCGCCCAGAACGGTGTAGAACACCGTGGCGTCATGCAGATCGCCGGTGACCTTCACATCAGTGATCGTCACCATGCCGAGACGCGGATCCTTGATCTGCATCTCGACCCCTGTCGCGACGATCTGCTTGATGCGTCCGGCAAGTCGCCGGGCCCGCCCCGCGTCGGCCATCGAAATGTCCTTCCTAATCCAGGTCCGTGTCGTCAAGCACCCGCTGCCGGGCCGATAGCAGCTCGACCTCCGGGTGCCCGGCAACTATCCGTTCGCAGGCGTCCAGAACCTCGACGGCATGTTGCCGGGTCGACGAGACGACCGCGACAGCTATCTCCGTGCGCCGATGCAGGTCGAGCGCCCCGGTCTCTGCGGCAGCAACCTCAAAGCGCCGCCGCAGTTCGCTCACAATCGGGCGAACCACGGCGCGCTTCTGCTTCAACGACCGGACATCTCCGAGCAGCAGGTCGACGATCAGCGTCCCGAGGACCATCGCCGACTCAGCTGCGTGGCTTTTCGCGCAGCTCGTAGCTCTCGATCACGTCATCGATCTTGATGTCGTTGAACGAACCGAGACCGATGCCGCATTCGAATCCGTCGCGGACCTCCGTCGCGTCGTCCTTGAACCGCTTGAGCGAATCGACGGCCAGGTTGTCGGCGACCACCGTGCCATCGCGAACCAGGCGTGCCTTGCTGTTGCGCCGAATTACCCCGCTACGCACGAGTGAGCCGGCGATGTTGCCGATCCGCGGGACGCGGAAGACCTCGCGCACCTCGGCAGTACCGAGCTGCACCTCTTCGAACTCAGGCTTGAGCATACCTTTGAGGGCGGCTTCGATCTCGTCGATGGCCTGGTAGATGACGGTGTAGTAGCGAACGTCAACACCCTCGCGCTCGGCCGCTTCACGGGCCTTACCTTCCGGGCGAACGTTGAACCCGATGACGACCGCATTGGACGCGATCGCCAGGTTGATGTCGTTTTCAGTGATCGCGCCGACCCCACGGCCGATAACCCGCAAGGACACCTCTTCCTTGTCCTCGCCGATATCGATGTTCATCAGCGCGTCCTCGAGCGCCTCTACAGAACCGGACACGTCGCCCTTGATGATGAGGTTTAGGTCCTGGACCTCACCTGCGGCGAGCGCCTTGTCGAGATCGTCCAGCGAAATGCGCCGCCTCGAGGAGGCCAGCTGGGCATTGCGCTCACGCGCCGAGCGTCGGTCGGCGATCTGCCGAGCGATGCGGTCTTCGTCGACGACGAGGAACGAATCGCCGGCACCTGGCACCGAGGTCAGTCCGAGGACTTGTACAGGGCGCGATGGGCCGGCGATGTCGACCGGGTCACCGTTCTCGTCGAGCATCGCCCGCACGCGCCCGAAGGCGTCCCCGGCGACGACCGAGTCTCCGATGTTCAACGTGCCGCGCTGCACGAGCAGCGACGCGACGGGTCCACGTCCACGGTCGAGGCGTGCCTCGATGACGATGCCCTGCGCGTCCTGGTCGGGGTTTGCCCGCAGGTCGAGAGCGGCATCGGCGGTGAGCAGGACACCTTCGAGCAGACCGTCGATGTTGATGTCGGAGCGAGCCGACACGTCGACGAACAGGGTGTCGCCGCCGTACTCCTCGGCAACCAACCCGTATTCGGTGAGCTGCTGGCGCACCTTCGCCGGGTTGGCGTCCTCCTTGTCGATCTTGTTCACGGCCACAACGATCGGAACCTCGGCAGCCTGGGCGTGGTTCAAGGCCTCGATGGTCTGTGGCATGACCCCGTCGTCGGCAGCGACGACCAGCACGACGATGTCCGTGGTCGCCGCACCCCGCGCACGCATGGCGGTGAACGCCTCGTGCCCTGGGGTGTCGATGAACGTGATCGCGCGGTCGACGCCGTCGTGCTCGACGTGCACCTGGTAGGCGCCGATGTGCTGGGTGATCCCGCCTGCTTCGTCGCCCATGACGTTGGTCTTGCGGATGGCGTCGAGCAACCGGGTTTTTCCGTGGTCGACGTGGCCCATCACGGTCACGACCGGCGGTCGGGCGATCAGGTGCTCGTCATCGCCCTCGTCCTCACCGAAGGTGAGATCGAAGGACTCGAGCAGTTCGCGGTCCTCGTCCTCGGGGCTGACAACCTGAACCTGGTAGTTCAGTTCAGCGCCGAGCAGCTGGAGCGTCTCCTCGTTCACCGACTGAGTGGCCGTCACCATCTCTCCGAGGTGGAACATGACGGTCACCAGCGACGCCGGCTCTGCGTTGATCTTCTCCGCAAAGTCCGACAACGAGGCGCCACGGGGCAGGCGCAAGATATCGCCGTTGCCGCGAGGCACCTGCACGCCGCCGATCGACGGCGCGGACATGTTGTCGAACTCCTGGCGACGCTGTTTCTTGCTCTTTCGCCCACGCGCTGGGCGACCGCCTTGGCGCCCGAACGCACCAGCGGTGCCCGCACCGCGGCCGCGACCGCCCGGACCACCTG
>JALYIL010000191.1 GCA_030775825.1 Actinomycetota bacterium | reverse complement strand
CGGTTGCCGCCGCCCGACCGTGGCCAGCCCGATCCCGATCACCAACCGCGAGGCGAACCGCCACGGCAACGCGAGCCACATCGTGACGAGCGCGAACTTTGTTGCTCTCGTAGCGTGGTGGCCCAATTCGTGGGTCAGGATGGCGCATCTTTTCACCTGTCCCTACGAAGGCAACCGTTCGAGTCGCCTCGTTGTTAGGAGACAAGATGCCCGGCGCCGACGTAGAGGACGACGACCTGCTGACAACCGCGGAGGTCGTGGCTATCACCCGCGCTCCAGCTTCGACGGTCCGGTACTGGCGTCACGTCGGCATGGGACCGCGGAGCTTCCGACTCGGCAAGCGCGTGGTGTACCGCCGGCGCGATGTGCTCGCATGGATCGCCCAGTGCGAGGGCGATCAAATCCGTCGATCAGCAAGTTGACCCCCAAGGCATGCGGCTACCCGGTAGCAACAACCGTGGCATCGGTGACACCGAACTTGGCATGCCCGCGCCCTAGTCTCAGCGCCGGCGCGGAAGGAGCGGGACATGGCGAGCGTTCAGGATCGCTGGTACGCCGAACAGAAGGACGCGGATGGTCAGATCGTACGAACCGCAACCTCCCGAAATGGCACCGGCAAGCGTTGGCGCGTCCGATACCGGACACCGGCTGGCGACGAGCGGAACAGATCATTCGCACGCAAGGTCGAAGCAGATCGATTCGCGATCAACGCCGAATCCTCGAAGATGGCAGGCACATACGTCGACCCAGTTCGCGCGAAGATAACCGTCGGCGAGATGGCGGCCAAGTGGACAGCGTCGAAAACCGGTTTGGAGAAGTCGACGCAGTCGACCTACCGCAACGTGATGGATGATCACGTCCTACCTCGCTGGAAGACGATTCCGCTCGCGTCTGTCGAGTTCGAAGACGTGCAAGCTTGGATCGCGGAACTCGTTGCTTCCGGCCTGTCCGGGGCACATGTCCGCAAGATTCATTTCGTTCTCGCCGGCGTGCTTCAACTCGCCGTCAAGGGCCAGCGTCTCCCGGCGAATCCTGCCAAGGGCGTCGATCTGCCGCGAGCCAAGTCCAAGGACAAGAAGTACCTGAACGTTCAACAGGTCGAAGCGATGGCTGCGGCGGCCGGAGCCGTTGCAAGAAACGCCCCGAGACGTGGTTCCTTCGCCGGACGGGACCAGTATCGGCTCGCCGTTTACGTTCTCGCGTACTGCGGCCTGCGTTGGTCTGAGATCGCTGCGATGCGCATCGCTTCAGTTGATCTACGTCGGCGTCGGATGCATGTTAAAGCGGCCGTTGTGGAAGTTGATCATCATGGCCTGGTCTGGGGAACGCCGAAGAGCCATGAGGCCCGGTGGGTGCCGATCCCTGGCTTCCTTGCTGACGAATTGAATACCTACGTCGCCCGAAAGCTGCCCGACGATCTGCTCTTCACAGCGCCGGACGGAGGCGTCATGCGGAATCGGAACGCGCGACGCGGTTGGTTCAACCGGGCCGCGCTCGAGGCGGGAACCCCTGGCCTCACGCCCCACGAATTGAGGCATACCGCCGCCAGTCTCGCGGTGCGGGCCGGCGCCAACGTCAAGGCGCTACAGCGGATGCTGGGCCATGCATCGGCGGCGATCACGTTGGACATCTACGCCGACCTATTTGACGACGATCTCGACGCCGTCGGGGGCAGCCTGGACGCGCTGCGACGAAATTCTCTTGTGGCCCCGATGAGGCCCGAAGCCTCGCCAGGCGACCTCGATGCAGGCCCACAAATGACTACAGGCCCCGGATTCCGGGACCTGTAGGTGGTGGGCGATACTGGGATTGAACCAGTGACCCCTACCGTGTCAAGGTAGTGCTCTCCCACTGAGCTAATCGCCCTCTATTTGCACCGCGACGCGGTGGTTGTGTCATGCGAGGCGGCGGCGGGAATCGAACCCGCGTACAGGGCTTTGCAGGCCCTTGCCTAAGCCACTCGGCCACGCCGCCGTCGAGTTGCGGGCGACCATGCTGCTCCGCAAAAGCAAGCCTAAACACAGCGAATAGCGCTCAGGCGGTGCCTCGAGCGGACGACGGGATTCGAACCCGCGACCCTCACCTTGGCAAGGTGATGCGCTACCAGCTGCGCTACGTCCGCATTGGTGACGACCAGTGTCGCGCCGAGCACCGAGCGATGACTCTATCCGATCGGTTCGAAGCGATCCAAACCGCCTGCGGGCGGGCAACAGCGTTCAGCCCACGTTGTCGCGGCGTCCGACCAGGCGGGGCCAAAGCTCCTCGACCTGGGCCTGGAGCGTTTCCCGGTCGCCATCGTTGTTGATCAGCTCGTGCGCGACGGCCCGCCGCTGCTCGTCGCTTGCCTGCGTCGCCATGCGGGCCCGGGCGTCCTGCTCCGGCATGCCGCGTTGCAGCAGTCGAGCGATTCGGGTCCGCTGGTCTGCCTCCACGACCACGACCACGTCGAAGCCCGCGGCCAGGTTACCTTCCACGAGCAGCGGGACGTCGTAGACAACGATTGCCTCCGGGGAGGCAGCCGCCATCTGCGCGGCCAATCGTTCGCCGACCAACGGGTGAACGATCGCGTTGAGTTCGCTACGCGCATGCTCATCGTTGAACACCCTTGCCGCCAGCGCCGCGCGGTCGAGCGAGCCGTCCGCGGTGACCACGTCGGCGCCGAAGCGCGCCACCACCGCATCGAAACCCGGGGTCCCTGGCTCGACCACCTCTCGAGCGATCGCGTCGGCGTCGAAGACGGTTGCGCCGTGATCGGCCAACAGCTTCGCAACCGTGCTCTTGCCGGATCCGACGCCGCCGGTCAGCCCCACTCTCACGCTCATGCCGCTAGCGGCCGGCGAGCTTCTCCCGCAGTGCAGCCAGCGCCTCATCGGAGGCAAGCGTGCCGTTCGTCTCTGGTGCCTCGGACGTGTAGGAGCTCGCCTCGCCGTTCTCCGTCGCCGCGTCGGCGTCGGCCTTCTGCGCGTCCTCGAGCTGCTTGCGGTGGGCCTCGAACCGTTCGCGCGCCGCCGCGTAGCGCTTCTCCCACGCCTCACGCTGGTCGTCGTAGCCCTCAAGCCATTCCTGGGTGTCCGGGTCGAAACCTTCGGGGTAGATGTAATCGCCCTTGTCGTCGTACTGGGCTTCCATGCCGTACTGCGCTGGGTCGAAACTCTCGTCGCCCAGCACGCCCTCGTTGGCCTGCTTCAGCGACAGCGAGATCCGGCGACGCTCGAGGTCGATGTCGATGACCTTCACCAGCAGGTCGTCACCGACCTGCACGACCTGCTCGGGAATCTCGACATGGCGCTCGGCGAGCTCGGAGATGTGCACCAGACCCTCGATGCCGTCCTGGACGCGCACGAAGGCGCCGAACGGAACCAGCTTGGTGACCTTGCCGGGAACGACCTGGCCGATCTGGTGGGTGCGGGCGAACTGACGCCACGGGTCTTCCTGAGTGGCCTTCAGCGAGAGCGACACCCGCTCGCGGTCAAGGTCGATGTCGAGCACCTCGACCGTGACTTCCTGACCGACCTCCACGACCTCGCTCGGATGATCGATGTGCTTCCAGGACAGCTCCGAGACGTGCACGAGGCCGTCCACCCCGCCGAGGTCGACGAACGCGCCGAAGTTGACGATGGAGGACACGACACCGGTCCGGACCTGGCCCTTGGCAAGTTTGTTCAAGAACTCGCTGCGAACCTCGGACTGTGTCTGCTCGAGCCACGCGCGGCGCGAGAGCACGACGTTGTTGCGGTTCTTGTCGAGCTCGATGATCTTCGCTTCGAGCGTCTTGCCGACGTAGGGCTGCAGGTCACGGACCCGACGCATCTCGACGAGAGACGCAGGCAGGAAGCCACGCAGGCCGATGTCGATGATCAAGCCACCCTTGACGACCTCGATCACCGTGCCTTCGACGACCTCGTCGTTGTCCTTCTTCTGCTCGATGGTGCCCCAAGCGCGCTCGTACTGGGCACGCTTCTTCGACAGGATGAGCCGGCCTTCTTTGTCCTCCTTCTGGAGAACCAGGGCTTCGATCTCGTCGCCCACGGAAACGACCTCGTTGGGGTCGACATCGTGCTTGATCGAAAGTTCGCGGGAGGGGATTACGCCCTCGGTCTTGTACCCGATGTCAAGCAGGACCTCGTCACGGTCGACCTTGACGATGGTGCCCTCGACGATGTCACCATCGTTGAAGTATTTGATCGTGGAGTCGATGGCGGCGAGAAAGTCCTCAGCCGAACCGATGTCGTTGATTGCAACTTGCGGCGTGGTCGGCGCTTCGGTGGTGGCGGTCATTGAGTAGGTGGGTCCTGACGATTTGTAGATGGTTGCGGACATGCCCGGATCGCCGCCTAATCGAAGAGATTTCCGACTATGTAAGCGAGCGGCCTACTCCATGTCGAGGCCACAGACCGGTCCTGCACGGCAAAGCCTACTCCAGACCAGCGATTACACCGAAATTCCTGCTGATCCCGGCGGCACCCCATGGCGGCCACAGGGGCTGAAAGAATTGGCACATGGGCGAGATTCCTCGAGCCGTCGGCGTGACCCGACGAGACGAAGACGCGGCGAGCACCGTGGCGGCGAATCGACGCTGGTGGGATTGCGACGCCGACAGCTATCACGCGGCGCATGGGGATTTTCTGGGCCAGGCGGACTTCGTCTGGTCACCGGAAAGGCTGCGTGAAGCTGACGTTCATCTACTTGGGAAAGACCTCGCCGGCAAACGGATCCTGGAAGTCGGCTGCGGTTCGGCGATGTGCTCGCGTTGGCTGGTTCGGCACGGGGCACGGCCGGTGGCGTTCGATGTGTCCGCCGGCATGCTGCGCCACGCCCGAGCCGGCGCCGAACGAACCGGAATTGCCGTGCCGCTGGTCCAAGCCGACGCGCAATTCCTGCCGTTCGCGACCGCAACCTTCGACATTGCCTTCACCGCATTCGGTGCCGTCCCGTTCGTCAAGGACTCGGCGCGTGTCATGCGCGAGGTCGCGCGTGTACTTCGTTGCCCAGGCAAGTGGGTGTTCGCCACTACGCACCCGTTGCGCTGGAGCTTTCCCGACGACCCCGGGCCCGACGGACTGACGGCCACGATGCCGTATTGGGACCGCACGCCGTACGTCGAATACGCCGCGTCCGGTGAAGCCACCTACGTCGAGCATCATCGGACCCTGGGTGACCGGGTCCGCGAGATCGCCGACGCCGGATTCCGCCTGCTCGACATCGTCGAACCCGAGTGGCCGGATGGACATGTCGAGGAATGGGGGCAGTGGTCTCCGCTGCGGGGAGCGATCCTGCCCGGCACCGCGATCTACGTGTGCGAATTGCAGGCGAGCACGACCTGAACCCTGGGCGCGCTCAGTGCGCAGCCTCGTGCCAGGTTCGGCCCAGACCGATTGACACGTCGAGCGGCACGTCGAGCTGGTAGGCACCGCCCATTTCGCGCCGGACCAACTCCTCTACCGCCTCCTGCTCCCCCGTAGCAATTTCGAGCACGAGCTCGTCGTGCACCTGCAGCAGTAGCCGCGAGCGAAGCCCCGCTTCAGCCAGGCTGCGATGCACACCCAGCATCGCAACCTTGATGATGTCGGCGGCGCTTCCCTGGATGGGCGCGTTGAGGGCCGCCCGTTCGGCCATTTCACGCAAGTTCCTGTTGTCACTATTGAGCTTGTCCAGGTAACGGCGTCGTCCCATGATCGTTTCGGTGAACCCGGTCTGCCGCGCGTCCTCGACGACCGAGCGAAGGTAATCGCGCACACCCCCGAACCGGGTGAAGTAGGCATCCATCTGCGCGCGTGCTTCCTCGGGCGTGATCTTGAGTTGTTTGGACAGTCCGAACGCGGACAGGCCGTACGCGAGCCCGTAAGACATCGCCTTCACCCGTCTCCTGAGCTCGCTGTTGATCTGATCGGGCGGGAGATCGAAGGCGCGGGAGGCGACGAAGGTATGCAGATCCTCCCCTGTCATGAAAGCCTCGATGAGCCCCGCATCGCCGGACAGGTGCGCCATGATCCGCATCTCGATCTGGCTGTAGTCGGCGGTCATGAGCGTCTGGTAGTCGGGTCCGACGATGAACGCCTCGCGGATGCGGCGACCCTCCGCGGTGCGAATCGGGATGTTCTGGAGATTCGGATCGGTGGAGGACAGGCGCCCCGTGGCCGCGACCGTCTGATTGAAGGTCGTGTGGATGCGTCCACGATCGTCGATCAGCGGCAGTAGGCCGTCGATGACCGATTTGAGCCGGGCCACTTCCCGATGCCGCAGCAGCAATTCGAGAACTGGATGCCCGGTCTTGTCGTAGAGATCCGAGAGCGAATCCGCGTCGGTGGTGTAGCCAGTTTTGATCTTCTTTGTCTTCGGCAATCCGAACTGGTCGAAGAGGATTTCCTGCAGCTGCTTCGGTGAACCGAGGTTGAATTCGCGCCCCACCACGCGATGGGCATCTTGCTCGACGGACTTGACGGCCGCGCCGAGTTCGGCCTGCAGGCTCAGCAACGCGTCGGTGTCCACGGCGATCCCAACGGCCTCCATGTCCGCGAGCACAAATGTCAGTGGCAACTCCATGTCCGCGAGCAGCCCGGCCGCCCCGCCGTGTTCGAGCGCGGTGTCGAACTCCGCCGCGAGGTCTCGGACCGCGGTGGCCCGGAGGGTCTCGACCTGAGCTAGCGCATCATCGGATTCCTCGAGGCCGCCGTCGAGGGTGAGCTGACCGGATGCCTCGGCGTTGGTCCGCAACTCGCGATGCAGGTAGCGCAAGGCAAGGTCGGCGAGATCGAAGGTGCGTTGATCCGGCCGTAGCAGGTAGGCGGCCAGCTGAGTGTCGCTGGTGACCCCCGCCAAGGTCCAGCCGTGCTCGTACACGGCAAGCAACGGCCCTTTCAGGTCATGCAGGGCCTTCGGCAACAACGGGTCCGCCAGCCATCGGGCCAAGGCGGCGTCGTCGTCGGGGCTGAGCAGTTCCGGCGAGATGAACGCCGCAGCATCATCGGCGCCCGCCAGGGCGATCCCGGTGAGCGATCCGGCCCCCCGACCCCACTGGCCGCGAAATGCTACCCCGACCCGTGCGCCATCGCGGGCATGTTCATCCAGCCACTGTTCGACCTCGTCGACGTCGAGCCTGGTAGCCGCGACGTCGAAGCCTTGGTCGGCTTCTGGCGCGGCCGCCTGCACCGTTGCGAAGAGGCGATCGCGCAGCACCTTGAATTGCAAGTCGTCGAACAGCGCGTGCACGTGGTCGCGAACCCACTGGGCGCGGGCCAGATCCTCAACGCCGAGCTCGAGCGGCACGTCGCGCACGAGTTCGGTGAGCCGACGATTACGAATCACGTTCGCAAGGTTTTCCCGCAGAGCGTCACCTACCTTGCCGCCTACCCGGTCCACGCCCGCAACCAACGCGTCGAGGGAGCCGAATTCGCGTACCCACTTCGCCGCGGTCTTCTCCCCGACGCCCGGGATACCCGGGAGGTTGTCGCTGGGATCACCGCGCAGGGCCGCATAGTCCGGGTACTGGGACGGGGTGAGCCCATATCTGGAGTCGACCTCGGCGGGGGTGAAGCGAGTGAGCTCGCTGACACCCCGTACCGGGTAGAGCACGGTTACCCGATTGCTGACAAGTTGCAGCGCATCGCGGTCTCCCGTGCAGATCAGCACGCTCATGCCCTGCGCGGTGGCCTGAGTCGTCAGCGTTGCGATGACGTCGTCGGCCTCGTAGCCCTCGACCGCGATCGACGGAATCTGCAAGGCCTCGAGAACCTCACGGATGAGGGTGACCTGACCGCGGAAGTCCGTAGGCGTCTCCTGGCGGCCGGCCTTGTACTCGGCGTACTCCTCGCGCCGAAACGTCTGCCGCGACACGTCGAAGGCCACGCCGAGATGGGTTGGTTCCTCGTCCCGCAACAGGTTTATGAGCATCGAGGTGAACCCGAAGACAGCATTCGTCGGCTGACCGGTGGTCGTTGAGAAGTTTTCCACCGGGAGGGCAAAAAAGGCTCGATAGGCGATCGAGTGCCCGTCGATCAAAAGCAGCTTCGCCGGCTGATGCTCTGGCGCTGTCACGGACAGGAGTCTAGGTGTCCGATCCGACAGGGCCCATCCGGCCGGGCCCATCCGACAGGCCCATCCGACGGGGTAGACCGATCAGGCGCCGTGGCGCACGGCCCGCACCGACGGACCGGATCTGCTGGCCCGCAAGCGCGCGCGGCGCAACACCGCCATCCGTTCCGGCGCCTCCGCCATACCGAGCGAGCGGCGCAGCACGCTGGTAGGGGCAACCCGATGCATGACGAGCGGGGCGAAACCGAGCCTGGCGAGATAGCGGTTTGCCTCCCTCGATCCCGACGCCGCGGTGGCCAGCACATGGTCCATCCCGCGCTCCTCGGCTAGGTGCACGGCGGCGGTCAGCAGCAACCGCCCGACGCCTCGACGGCGGTGTTTTGGGGCAACCATCAGGTGGCTGACATGCAATACGGGCGTGAGGTCGATCGCACCGATCTCGTCCTGCCGGGCGACCAGCAGGCCGACAACAGCCGCGTTGTCGTCGACGGCCACGAGCAGCGTCCGCGAACCCTCCCGAATGAGATCGGCAAAGCGCTGGGACAGGTGTTCGGTCGCGTCGTCGAGCAGCGGTCGCCCACTGAATACGCCCGAGCGGAGATCTACCGACTGCGTCAGCTGGACCAGACTCAGCACGTCCCCGGAGTCGACCGGGCGCACACGGACGTTGGCTCGAGACACAGTGATGGGCTCCCTGGTAGCTACTGGTTGCCGATGCGTGCGACTGCAAGCGCAACCATAGGACTACCGCGGTGAGAGCGGACCACCGGGAACAGGGTGTGGCAGGTAGTTGTACAGAACCTGGCTGACTCCCACTGACCTGGCTATGATGCCACGATTTCTTCGCCGAGGTACGCGGCCCGGATGCGGTCATCGGCGAGCAAGTCGCTGCCGGTGCCATCCAGGACGATCTCTCCCGTCTCGAGGACGTAGCCGCGATCGGCCAGTCGCAGCGCCTGCGCCGCATTCTGCTCCACCAGGAGCACTGTCACGCCAGTGCTGTTGATCTCCCGGAGGATGTCGAAGATTTGCGCCACGATGAGCGGTGCCAACCCCATCGAGGGCTCGTCGAGGAGAAGCAGGCGCGGCTTGCCCATCAGCGCACGACCGATCGCGAGCATCTGCTGCTCGCCTCCGGACAGGGTGCCCCCCTGTTGGCCGATACGCTCCTTCAACCGCGGGAAGAGCGCGAACACGCGATCGATGTCATCCTCGTCGACCTTCTTGAACCGGAAGGCACCCATCTCGAGGTTCTCGCGGATGGTCATGCGCGGGAACACGTGCCGACCTTCCGGGACGTGGCAGATGCCCAAGCGGATGAGCTCGTGGGCCGGGATGCCGTCGATACGGCGGCCGTTGTAGGTGATCGAGCCCAGGGACGGGCGCAACATGCCCGAGATGGTCTTCTGGGTTGTCGTCTTGCCTGCGCCGTTCGCACCCAGCAGGGCGACGACCTCACCCTCGTTGACGTGCAGGGAGATGCCCTTGAGCGCACGGATCGCGCCGTAGCGGACCTCGATGTTGTCTACGTGCAGCATGAGTTTGGGTTCAGTCATGGCTCGCGTTCCCGCCCTCGTTGGGGATTGGCTCGTTGTGGGCCGGCTCGGTATCGATGAGGCGCAATTCGGGCTGGTGTTCAGCTTGGTCCTGCGCGTCCTCGGCCGATGAACCCAGGTAGGCGGCGACCACGACCGGGTCGCGCTGGATCTCCTGCGGGCTGCCCTCGGCGATCTTCTCGCCGAAGTTCAACACGACGATGCGATGCGCGATGGACATGACGAGCTTCATGTCATGCTCGATGAGCAACACGCTGATCCCTCGCTCGGCATTGATCCGCGCGATCAGCTCGGCCAGATCCCGCTTCTCTACGGGGTTCGTGCCTGCGGCTGGTTCGTCAAGCAGCAGTACCCCGGGCCGCGTTCCCAGCGCCCGCGCGATCTCGAGGCGCCGCTGCTCCCCGTAGGCCAGGGACGCCGCCAATTCGTTGGCCTTGGCCCCCAGCCCGATTGCGCGGAGAAGCTCGAATGCCTCCTTGGTGCTCTCGCGTTCCTCCTTGCGCTGCCACGGCATACCCAGCATCGCCGAGAGCGGACCCGACCTCTGCCGGGTCTCGATGCCTACCTTGACGTTTTCCAAGGCAGTCAACGCGGGAAACAGGCGAATGTTCTGGAACGTGCGCGCGACGCCCAGGTGATTGACCACATGCGTCTTTTTCCCGATAACGCTGGTGGGCTTCTCGCCGGGTCGACCGACGAGGGTCACGGTTCCTTCCTGCGGCGTGTAGACGCCGGTGAGGGAGTTGAACAGCGAGGTCTTGCCAGCACCATTGGGACCGATGACGGCGAGAATCTCGCCGCGATACATCTTCATCGAGACGTCGTTGAGGCTCACGACGCCGCCGAAACGAAGGGTGACGTGATCGACGTCGAACACCACTTCGCCGGTTTGCGCAGTCATTGCCGTCATGTCACAGCCCTTCCGACGCCGGCACGGCCGTGACTTCGGCGGAGGAGGATTGATCCAGGCCTTCGAGCTCGGCCTTGCGTCTCCTCGCGGGCAATAGCCCCGCGGGCCGGAAGATCATCATCGCCAACACTATCGCACCGACCCACATCTGCCGGTCATCTGTCGGGACTTGGTCCTTGAGGAACTGGGGCAGCCACGTGAGCACCGCAGCGCCGGCCATCGCGCCGTACAGCGAGCCCATGCCACCGAACACCACGTAGGCGACGATCAGGATCGAGGCCTGGAGCGTGAACAAGCTCGGGTCGAAGTAACCGACCTGAGTAGCGAAGAACGTGCCGGCGAGGGCTGACGTCGACGCACCGATGGCGAACGCGAGGAGCTTGACGCGAACCGTGTTGACGCCGGAGGCCTGCGCCGCTACCTCATCCTCGCGAATGGCCGCCCACGCACGCCCGAGTCGTGAACCTTCGAGACGATAGAACAGCACGATCACGATCACGAGCATGAACAGGAGCAGGTACCAATACGGCAGGTTGTCCTGGCCCCAGGTGATGTGCAGGCCGCCAACATTGAACTTCGGGTGCGGCACGGAGGGGCCCTGCGGGCCGCCGGTGAACTGTCCCGGGTTGTTGATCGCGACGATCTGGATGATCTCGCCGAATCCGAGAGTCACGATGGCCAAGTAGTCCCCGCGTAGCCGCAACGTCGGGGCGCCGAGCAACACTCCCGCGATCAGGCATGCCAGGATGGCGAACGGGATCGTGAGCAGCGGTGTCATGTGCAGCCAATGCGGAGGCTTGCGCGGCAATGCGCCAACCAGGTACGCCGTCGTGTAGGCACCGATCGCGTAGAACGCGATGTAGCCCAGGTCGAGAAGCCCGGCCCAGCCAACCACGACGTTGAGCCCGAGCGCGAGCAGAACGTAGACACCGATCTGCACGACGAGCACGTTCTGCCACACCACCGGAAGCATGGGCGGGTAGAACAGGGCGATCGCGAGGACGAGGATCAGGAGCGGCTTGCCACTGGTTGAGCTCCGAACCTGCCTTACCGCCTTGGTCAGCGGCAGTTCACCGACTCCGCCACCCGCCGCTGGCACGTCAGGCCTCCTCCGCGTCGCCGTGGCCACATAGACAGCCGCCGACGCGAACACGGCGAAGACGAGACACGCCATGTAGCCGCCCACACCCAGGTTCTTCCAGTTGGCGCCGTTCTGCGCGGCCGCCCTGGCGCCCGTACTCGTCATCGAGTGAATCGTGAGGAACGTCAGGAGTACCCCGATCGCGGAGACCAGGACGCACGCCCAGGCGAGCGGGCGGTTACCCAGGTAACTCGAGGCAAGTGCGAGCACGGCCGCAGCGGCGAACAGCACCCAGCCGAGCCAGCTGAGGTATTGCGTCGCAATCGCGGCCAGCCCGTAGCCCTGGAACGCGGTGCGCGTCTGGGCGAAGGTCAGATTGAGTGTCTGCGGGCCGAACCAGCAGTCGCGGGTGTAGGCGAGAAGGCCGAAGACGAGCCCGACAACGGCTAAGACGAGGCCTGGGCGGTAATCGAATACCTTGCGCAGGAAACCCCGCGGGTCCGCGACCTCCGCTTGGGAGTGGACGGCCAAGATACCCGCGGCCGCCAGGATGAGGAAGCCGATCATGTCGACCCACATGCCGAGCGAATGGTCGATCCTGCCGTCTCGCGACACCACGTCACCGTGGGCGACGAAGGCGAGAACGGCGCCGAACAGTCCGGCGGCTGCCGTGACGTATCCGAAGAGCCGGAGCTTGGTCACGATCGCCGCGCCGCAGGCGAAGAGACAGACGAGCACCAGTGTCCACGCCAGCCATTGGAAGAACCACAGGGAGAGGGTGGGAAAGCCGGAGGTAGATCCGACCGCGGTGCCGACGATGCTGAACTTGGCCGGCTTATTCGGCTGCCCCAACGGGTCATACCACGCCATGATCGTCTGGGAGACGATCACGGTCAGCAGGCCGGTGCCCAGCGGAACCATGCCGGGCCGTTTGAGGTACGGCACCACCCGCGGCCAGAACGTGATCAGGGCGAACAGAACAACGCCAAGCGCCAGGAACACGAAAATCCGGGGAACGGCGACCGCGTGCAGGAAAGACGTGCCGAAGTCCGTTTGCGATCCTTCCTGCTTGCCCACCATGAGCGCGAAGACGAACCCACCGAACAGGCAGGCCAGAAGGCGGCGGCTCAACACTCGCGTTTCGGTGCTCATGCCGCACGCGCCAAGCGCTCACCGAGGATGCCAGTCGGACGGACCAGCAGGATCAGTACGAGAACGACGAAGCTGATGACGTCGTTCCATTGCGCTCCGACGAACGGCAGCGCAGCGATCAACACCTCTGCCTGACCCAGGATCAACCCTCCGATCATGGCTCCCCGGATGTTGCCGATGCCACCAAGAACTGCCGCGGCGAATGCCTTGACGCCCGGGGTGAAGCCCATCAGGTTGAAGACCGTGAAAGCCGTTCCGTACATGAATCCGGCGACGCCGGCAAGCGCGCCGCCGATGACGAACGTGCGCGAGATCGTCTTGTCGATGTCGACGCCCATCAGGGCCGCTGTAGGCGCGTCCTCGGCAACCGCGCGGATGCTGCGTCCGAGCTTGGTCCGATTCACAAGACGATCCAGGAAGACCATCATCAGCACCGCGGTTACGACGATGATCAGGTCGATGAGCGAGATCTTTGCGCTCCCGATCTTGAACACCTGGTGGTTGATATTGAAGTAGGCCGGGAACTGGTTGTTCTGTAATCGGTTGAACAGCTTTCCGGCCAAGTTGGACAGGAACAGGGACGCACCGATCGCACTGATCAGGAACGCGAGCTTCGGGGCGCCGCTTCGGCGCAGCGTGCGGTAGGCAACCTTCTCCAGCAGCCACGCGATTCCCGCGCCGCACAGGGCTCCGCTCAGGATCCCGGCGAGCACGGTCACGGGCACCATCACGCCCGACAGATGTCGCTTGCCGACGATGCCATTGACGACGAGGTAGCTGCCGAAACCACCTGCCATGAATACTTCGCTGTGCGCGAAGTTGATCAGCTGCAGTACGCCGTACACGAGGGTGTAGCCGAGAGCGATCAGCGAGTACACCGAGCCCTGTTGGAGGCCGATCACGATGTTCTGTGGGAGCTGTTGAAACCAGTCCTGGGATTGGCTCACGCCGTGGTTCCTCCAGACGATTTTGGGCGGCGTGATATTGCGGCGACCCGACTCAATATGTCAATTTCAGCAAGTGGGGCGGACCGGATTTCTCCGGCCCGCCCCCCGCTTACGTTCACCTAACTAGCGCGCGATGGCGTCAGTTGATGGTGTTGATGTTTCCGAGACCGACGATGGCCCCGTTTTTCTGCTGGAACAGGTTCACGATCAGGCTGCTCGACGCGAGCTCACCATTCGGCTGGAACTTGATCTCTGTGGTGATGCCCTTGAAGTCCGCACTGTTGATCGCCGCCAGCACGGTCGTGCGCGTGACCGGCGCCGTCGCCCGGGAAATGGCGTCGATGATCAGGTTCGTTGCGTCATACGCCTCGGGCGAGTAGGTCGACGGTGGCGTGTTGAACGCGGCCTTGTACGCCGCGGCGAACGCCTGCGCGCCCGGCGCCGTGGTCGCATCCTGGCACCCGCAGGTGAAGTACCAACCGTTGCCGGCTGTACCCGCGCTCTGGGTGAACGCGGAGGACTTGCCACCGTTACCGGTTACCGTTCGGCCGTGGAACCCGGCCGCCACCAGTGCCTTCGCGAGAAGCGCGGCCTGCGTGTCGTAGCCGCCGTAGAACAGCGCGTCGGCACCCGACGCCGCGATCGTCTGGGCGATCGGGTTGTAGTTCTTCGTCGTGGTTCCGTCGACACCTCCATTTTGGACCTTCACGCCCTTGGTGGTGAGCTCAGAGGACATCGTCGCGGAGACACCGGCCCCATACGGGCTGAGGTCGCTGAGGACGAAGACCTTCTTCGCGCCGGTGCGCGCCAACCAGTCGGCACCCTGGCTGCCCTCGACGTTGTCGTTGGGGATGATCCGGTGCCAGCAGGTGAAGCCGAGGGTCTGCAGCGTGCCCTTGCTGGCAGAGGCGGTGACGATCGGCATCGGCGGAGTCGCCCCGCAGAAGCTGGGGTCAACAGCCTGGCTCTCCCCGGAGAATGCAGGGCCAACCGTGGCGATGACGTTCGCGTCGTTGATCAGCGCGGTGGCAGCAGCGGGGGCGGTTGAGGCCGAGCCCTCGCTGTCCTGCGGGTCGAGCGTGACCTTGAACTTGTACTTTCCTGAGGCGTTGGCCTGGTCGATGGCTAGCTGCGCACCGTTTCGCTCATTGATGCCCAGCTGAGCGTTCGGCCCGGAGAGTGCCCCGATGAAGCCGATCTTGTAAGTGGCGTTCGCGGCCGTGCTGGACGAGCTGCCGCCGAGACCACCACCGCCGGTTGTCTTCTTGCTGCTCGAACATCCGGACAGCGCCAGCGCGCTTGCCGTAACTCCTACTGCAATCGTTATCAACGCACGATTTCGCACTGAATGGCCTCCTATGAGGGCTTCGGGGGCGCGGTAAATCCACCCTGTGATCGGTGGCACGTTAGCTCACACTGGCCTTGGATTGCACGGATTGCGCTCGCAAACTTGTCGTCGTGACCAAATCTCAACCGCAGGGGCCGGCCGAAGTCTGCGCTACTGGGCAGTAACTAGCCGGTTGCCGGCTTTCGCTCCGGCCCCTGTCCGCTGAGAACCAGCTCAGCGACGGCGCGCATCGAGGTCCGGTTGTCCATAGCGGCGCGCTGGATCCAGCGAAAGGCCTCGGGCTCGGTCATGCGGTGCTGCGACATCAGCGTTCCTTTGGCCCGCTCGATGAGCTTGCGCGCCTCGAGCCGATCACGCAGGCCCGAGACCTCTGCCTCCAGGGCCTTTATCTCGGCGAAGCGGGAGGTCGCGATCTCGATGGCTGGGAGCAGATCCCGCTTCTGGAACGGCTTGACCAGGTACGCCATGGCGCCCGCATCGCGGGCTCGCTCGATCAGGTCGCGCTGGCTGAACGCCGTGAGCATGACGACCGGTGCGAGTCGTTCACTCGTAATCTGGGCCGCGGCGGCGATGCCGTCCATCTTCGGCATCTTGATGTCGCAGATGACGAGGTCGGGCAGGAGCTGCTGAGCAAGGGCTACGGCCTGCTCTCCGTCCGCCGCCTCGCCGACGACCTCGAAGCCTTCCTCCTGCAACATCTCGCGGAGATCGAGACGGATCAGTGCCTCGTCCTCGGCGATGACCACCCGCGCGGCTTCAGGAGCGAGCGGTGGAGTCGCGGAGGCGGCAGCCACGGTGCGTCCCTCTCGGTTCGAAGCCAACAAAGCGCACGAAGCGCGAGGGTCAAGCCTAGCTTGGCTAGAATGGCGACGAGTCACGCCCCTGTATTCCAACTGGTAGAGAAGATGGTCTCAAACACCATTGCCGAAAGGCGTGTGGGTTCGAATCCCACCGGGGGCACCACCGGGGGCACCACCGCGAACCGCTAGGGCGCGCAGAAACGTCGTACCTCTGGCCATGCCTATTCCCTCAGCACGGGCCCGACGCAAGCACGAACGGCCAATCGTTCTGGCCGGCCGGCTGGCAGGAGAAGATTGTGGAAGCGCATACACGGTCGCTTATCCGCGGACTGACTCACTCTGACGGGTGCCAAGCCATCAACCGGGTGATGGTCCGCGGGCAGAAGTACAGCTACGTGCGCTACTTCTTCGCCAATGAGTCCCGCGACATCTTGAGAATCATGAGAAGCACGCTCGACCGCGTCGGGGTGCAGTGGCGGCTCAATCGGCCGAATAGCATCTCGATTGCGACACGGGGGTCGGTGCTTCTTATGGAGGCCAACGTCGGGCCGAAGGCATGATCCAGCGGTCCCGGACGGTCAGGTAACGGCACCACGTGGGGCAGAATCCCGGGCGTGAGCACGCACATGACGCCGGACCAGTTCCGCGAATACGGCCGCAACGTGATCGACTGGATTGCCGACTACTACGAACACATCGAATCGTTCCCCGTCCTGTCCCAGGTGCGGCCAGGTGAAGTGCGCGACGCCCTTCCTGCCGAGCCACCCCCGCACGGCGAACCATTCGGCGACATCCTGCGTGACCTGGACGACGTTGTGGTGCCGGGCCTGACCCACTGGCAGCACCCGTCGTTCTTCGCCTACTTTCCTGCCAATGCCAGCGGGCCCGCGATCCTGGGGGACCTGCTAGCGTCCGGGCTCGGCGTGCAAGGGATGCTTTGGGCCACCTCCCCAGCGGCCACCGAGCTGGAGACCCTCGTCCTGGACTGGTTGGCCACGCTGCTCGGTTTGCCTGAACAATTCAGATCCGAGACCGCAGGCGGGGGGGTGATCTCGCACAGCGCCTCCGACGCCGCGCTCGTCGCCCTGCTCGCCGCCCTGCATCGGGTCAGTGCTGGGGCAAGCGAACGTGAGGGCATCGCCACGGCCCGCTACGCCGTCTACACCTCGGAGCAGACACACTCCTCGGTCGAGAAAGCATGCCGGATCGCCGGCCTCGGGTCCTCGGCACTGCGCAAGGTGTCCGTCGACCGCACGAGCCTGGCTGCCAGGCCAGATCATTTGCGCGACCTGCTTGCCGCCGACGTCGCCGCGGGAATGACGCCGGCGCTGGTCGTCGCCTCCGTCGGCGCGACCGGGACGGGCGCGGTCGACCCGGTGGGCCAGCTCGCCCAACTCGCCCACGAGTACGGGGCGTGGCTGCACGTGGACGCCGCGTGGGCCGGGGTCGCAGCGGTCGCGCCCGAATTCCGGTGGCTCAACGTCGGCCTGGACGCCGCCGATTCCTACTGCACCAATCCGCACAAGTGGCTGCTCACGAGCTTCGACTGCGATGCGTTCTGGGTCGCCGACCGATCGGCACTCATCGGCGCTCTGTCGATCCTGCCCGAGTACCTGCGCAACACCGCCACCGAGTCGGGCGCCGTGATCGACTACCGTGATTGGCAGGTCCCGCTGGGACGCCGATTCCGGGCCTTGAAGCTCTGGACCGTCATCCGCTGGTACGGCACTGACGGTCTTCGGGAGCACATCCGGACGCACGTCGAACTCGCGCAACAGTTCGCGTCGTGGGTGGCCGCCGACGACCGCTTCGAGATCGTTGCACCGCACCCGTTGTCGCTGGTCACCTTCCGGCTACGGGCCGGTGACATCGCCACCCGAGCACTGATGGAGCACGCGAACGCCTCCGGCGAGCTGTACCTCACTCACACGATCGTCAATGGCGCACTGGCCCTCCGGCTGGCCATCGGTTCGCCGCTGACCGAGCGGCGCCACGTGGCAGCCGCCTGGCGGCTGCTGAGCGCTCATTCCGACGCGCCGCGGATGCGGATCATGCCCTCCTGAACGACACTCGCGACGTGCCGGCCATCCCGGGCGAAGAACCGCCCGGTCGCCAGTCCACGGCTGCCCGAGGCCGACGGCGACTTTGTGCTGTACAGCAGCCACTCGTCGGCGCGAAAGGGCCGCTGGAACCACATCGCGTGGTCAAGGGAAGCAATGGAGACAGGGTCAAGTCCGGGAGCCAGACCGTGGTGCGCGAGAACGGAGTCCAGCAGCGTCAGGTCCGAGGCGAAGGTCAGGACGCAAACGTGCAGCAGCGGGTCCGCGGGCAGATCGCCGTTGGCCCGCATCCAGACCCGCGTCAGTCCGGCTCGCGGACCTTTCGCATGTTGCTGCCAAGGCGGGTCGTCGACGTAGCGCAGGTCGATGGGCCTCGGCAGCATCCGGAAGAAGGCAGCCGCCTCCGGCGAGTCCTGGTAGCGCTCCTCCAGTGTCGGCAGAGTCTCCGGCGGCGGGGCCTCGGGCATGTTCGGTTGGTGATCGATTCCTGGCTGGTCCAGCTGAAACGACGCCGACAACGAGAAGATCGGCTTGCCGTGCTGGATCGCCACCACCCGACGGGTCGTGAAGGACCGGCCGTCGCGGACCCGGTCGACCTCGTAGACGATCGGCACAGCTGGGTCGCCCGGGCGGATGAAATAGGAATGCAGCGAATGAACGTGCCGCTCGCTCGGCACCGTTCGCCCTGCGGCCACCAGCGCCTGGCCGGCAACCTGGCCACCGAACACGCGCTGCCATCTGGCCTGCGGGCTCACCCCGCGATAGATGTCCTGCTCGATCCGCTCCAGATCGAGCAGGCGAACCAACCCGTCGAGCACCACCTGGCCGAGATCGGCTTCGTGTGCCCTGCCATGGTCGCCATAGTCGGTTCCGAGGTCTTCGGCGTGATGGTCACTATGTCGCGCGCCGCGCGGTGCTCGCCCGGGTTCTACCGCTGTGGGCTGTTCAGATGTCATGGCGAAGGACATCCCCGATGTGGTGCACCCGGATCGTGTTCGTCGCCCCTGGGGTCGTCGGCGGTGTTCCGGCGACGACGATCACCAGGTCATGCGGATGACACACGCCCCGATTGAGCAAGGCCGAGTCGACCTGACGCACCATGTCGTCGGTGGTCTTCACCGTCCATACCAGGTGGGCCTCGGCTCCCCAGATCAGCGCCATCTGCCGTTGCACCTGCTCGACGGGGGTGAATACGAGGATTCGCTGGGTCGGTTGCAGGCGGGAGAGTCGCCGCGCCGTGTCACCGGTCTGGGTGAACGCGACGAGGGCCACTGCGCCGAGCGCGTCGCCGATGTCCTTGGCCGCCTTGACGATCGCGCCGCCGGGGGTTCGGGGGTTGTGCTGCAGGCCGGTCACCCGGGTGCCGGACTCCTCGACGGAGTTGATGATTCGGCTCATCGTCGCGACCGACTGCACCGGATAACGCCCCACGCTCGTCTCACCCGACAGCATCACGGCATCGGCACCGTCGATGACCGCGTTGGCGACGTCAGAGGCCTCGGCGCGGGTGGGCCGGGAGTGCGTGATCATGGACTCGAGCATCTGGGTCGCGACGATAACCGGTTTGGCGTTGTCACGGCAGATCTGGATCGCCTGCTTCTGGACCACCGGCACTTGCTCGAGCGGCATCTCCACGCCGAGATCGCCACGGGCCACCATGACCCCATCGAAGGCTAGTACCACGTCCTCCAACGACTCGACCGCCTCCGGCTTCTCGAGTTTCGCGATCACCGGGCGCCGAATGCCGACCTCATCCATGACTCGGTGGACCAGCTTGACGTCCTCGGCGTGCCGCACGAACGACAACGCGACGTAGTCCACCCCGAGGCGCAGGGCGAATTCGAGGTCTTCGGCGTCCTTGTCCGACATGGCGGGCACGCTGACCGATACGCCGGGAAGGGACAGGCCCTTGTTATTGCTGACGGTTCCCCCTTCGGTCACATCGCAGACGACATCGGTGCCGTTCTCGATGAAAGCCACCACGAGCGCGATATTGCCGTCGTCGACCAGCAGCTTGTCACCTGGGCGCACATCCTCGGCGAGTTGCCCGTAGGTCGTTGAGACCCGGTCATGAGTGCCCTCGCAGGCCTCGACCGTGATCCGCACCCGCTCTCCGGTGTCCCACTCGACGGGACCCTCGGCAAACCGGCCGAGGCGGATCTTCGGGCCTTGGAGATCGGCCAGTACCGCGACGTTTCGGCCCGCCGCGGCCGCCGCCTGGCGAACCTCGTGAAAGCGCCGGCCGTGTTCGGCGTGATTTCCGTGGCTGAAATTCAGGCGGGCGACATCCATGCCGGCCTCGACCATGGCACGGCAACGTTCCGGGGTCTCGGTCGATGGGCCCAGCGTGCAAACAATCTTCGCGCGGCGTGTCACCCGTCAAGCCTAGGCGGTGGCGGCCAATCGTGAATTTCTGCTCCGATGAACGCTCAGTTAGCTGCTCGCTGCTGCCATCACCGCGGCGTCGACATCTTCCCCGGCCGCCCGTGCCGCCCTCGTCGCGGCCAACACACGCTTGAAGTCACGTGGCATGACCGTGCGGAAGCGCGCCTGAGCCGACGGCCAGTCGGCGAGCAACGCCTGCCCGATCCTCGAGGACGTGTGGAGCGTGTGCTGCTCGAGGACACGCCGCAGCATCGCGGCATCCTCCGCCGTCACGGCCTCGACATCAACGAGTTCGGTATTGACCAGCTCCGCGTCGAGATCGAGCACGAAGGCGTGCCCACCCGACATGCCCGCCCCGACGTTTCGGCCCGTGGCACCCAGGATGACGGCGACCCCACCGGTCATGTACTCCAGCGCGTGGTCTCCGACCCCCTCGGCGACGACGGTTGCGCCGGAGTTCCGGACGCAGAATCGCTCCCCCACCACCCCCCGCAGGTAGATCTCACCGCTGGTGGCGCCGTAGGCGATCACGTTTCCGGCGATGACGTTCTGCTCGGCTGCAAACGGGGCAGACTCGTCCGGGCGCACCGCGACGACGCCGCCGGACAGGCCCTTGCCCACGTAATCATTCGCGTCCCCGAACAGCCGCAGGGTGATCCCCGGGGGCAGGAACGCTCCGAAGGACTGCCCGGCCGAACCGCGGAAGGTCACGTCGATCGTCGCGGGGGGCAGGCCTTCAGCGCCGTAACGCCGGGTGACCAGCGAGCCCAGCATCGTGCCGACGGTCCGGTTCACGTTGCGTACTGGCAGCTCGAGCTTGACCGGCGATCCGTCCAGCAGCGCCCCTTCGCAGAGCTGGATCAGCGTGTTGTCCAGCGCCGCCTCGAGCCCGTGGTCCTGCGCCCGGGTGCGCGAGCGCGTCGGCCCATACGGCATGGCCGGAACCGCGAGAATTGGCGACAGGTCCAGACCGTCGGCCTTCCAGTGCTCGATCGCCCTGCTGGTATCGAGTAGTTCCACGTGACCGATTGCCTCGTCGAGGCTGCGCAAGCCGAGGGAGGCGAGGATCTCGCGAACCTGTTCGGCGATGAACTCGAAGAACGTCACCACGAACTCCGGCTTGCCGGAGAATCGTTCTCGCAGCACCGGATTCTGTGTCGCGACGCCCACGGGACAGGTGTCGAGATGGCAAACGCGCATCATGACGCAGCCCGAAACAACCAGTGGCGACGTGGCGAACCCGTACTCCTCGGCGCCCAGCAGCGCCGCGACCACGACGTCACGGCCGGTCTTCATCGCTCCGTCGACCTGCACGGTGATCCGATCCCGCAGGCCGTTGAGCACGAGCGTCTGCTGGGTCTCGGCGAGTCCGAGCTCCCACGGCAACCCGGCGTGCTTGAGCGAGGTCAGTGGTGCCGCCCCGGTACCGCCGTCGTGACCGGAAATGAGCACGACGTCGGCGTGCGCCTTCGAGACACCGGCGGCGACCGTGCCCACGCCCGATTCGGCGACAAGCTTCACGTGGACGCGAGCTTGGGAGTTCGCGTTCTTCAGGTCATGGATCAACTGCGCGAGATCTTCGATGGAGTAGATGTCGTGGTGCGGCGGAGGTGAGATCAGTCCGACCCCTGGTGTGGAGTGCCGGGTCCGGGCGATCCACGGGTAGACCTTGAATCCCGGAAGCTGGCCACCCTCACCGGGCTTGGCTCCCTGTGCCACCTTGATCTGGATGTCATCGGCGTTGACCAGGTAGTGACTGGTCACGCCAAAGCGGCCGGAGGCGACCTGCTTCACCTTCGACCGCCGCAGATCGCCATTCTCGTCCGGGGTGAACCGCCGCGCGTCCTCGCCGCCCTCGCCGCAGTTCGACCGGCCGCCGATCCGGTTCATTGCGATGGCCAGAGTCTCGTGCGCCTCGGCCGAGATCGATCCGTACGACATCGCTCCCGTGGCGAAGCGCGTGAGGATGGACGACACCGGCTCGACCTCGTCGAGCGGCACCGCGGGTCGATCCGAGTGGAAGTCGAACAGCCCCCGCAGCGTCCCACCCTCCCGATTCAGTTCCTCGATCTTGCGGCTGTACTCGGCGAACAGGTCGTAGCGACGCTGCCGGGTCGCGTGTTGCAGCAGGAACACCGTCTCCGGATTGAACAGGTGCAGCTCGCCCTCACGACGCCACTGGTAGTCCCCGCCCACCTCGAGCCGCCGGTGTGCGCGGGCCGTGGGGACGACCGGGTAGGCGGTCGCATGGCGCGCCGCCGCCTCGGCAGCGATGACGTCGAGCCCGACACCACCCAGTCGCGATGGCGTGCCCCCGAAGTACTCCTGCACCACCGGCTGGGCGAGGCCGAACGCTTCGAAGACCTGGGCGCCGGTGTACGAGGCGATCGTCGAGATGCCCATCTTGGACATGACCTTCAGAACACCCTTGCTCAGGGCCTTGACATAGTTCTTGATCGCCTTGGTGCTGTCTATCCCGGTGATCGCGCCATCGCTGACCATGTCGTCGATGGTTTCGAAGGCCAGGTACGGGTTCACTGCCGCGGCGCCGTAGCCGACGAGCAGCGCCACGTGGTGCACCTCCCGGGCCTCGCCCGTCTCGACGACCAGGCCCACCTTCGTCCGCCGCCCAGTGCGGATCAGGTGCTGGTGAACGGCTGAGGTGAGCAGCAGGGAGGGAATGGGAGCGTGGTCAGCGTCACAGTCGCGGTCGGACAGGATCAGAATGCGTGCCCCGGCATCCACCGCCTCCCCGCATTCACGCCGGACCCGCTCGATCGCCCCGGCCAGCGCTTCACCGCCGCCGTGCACCCGGAAGCGGCCGTCGATGAGCTTGCAGTCGAAGCCAGGCATGTCGCCATCGGCGTTGACGTGCCAGATCTTCGCCAGTTCGTCGTTGTCGATGACCGGCCGTGGAATGACAATCTGCCGGCACGACGCGGGCCCTGGTGAGAGCAGGTTGTGTTCTGGCCCGAGCGAGCCGGCCAGCGAGGTCACCATCTCCTCGCGAAGCGCGTCCAGCGGCGGGTTGGTCACCTGCGCGAACAACTCGCTGAAGTAATCGAACAGCAACCGCGGCTGCTGTGACAGTGCGGCAAGCGGCGTATCCGTGCCCATCGACCCGATCGGTTCTGTACCCGCAGTGGCCATCGGCGCGATGATGACCCGCAGCTGTTCCTCGGTGTATCCGAATATCTGCTGCCGCCGGGTCACGGCCTCGTGGGAGAAGACCACGTGCTCGCGCGACGGCAGGTCTTCGAGGTGGATGAGACCGGCATGTAGCCACTCGGCGTAGGGCTGCTGGGCGGCCAGTTCGGCCTTGACGCTGGCGTCGGAGATTATCTCGCCGCGAGATGTGTCGACGAGAAACATCTTGCCGGGCTGCAGGCGCCCCTTCGCGACGATGGTCGCGGGATCCAGGTCGAGAACACCCGACTCGCTCCCCAGTACGACCAGGCCGTCCGACGTGCGCCACCATCGCCCAGGGCGCAGCCCGTTGCGATCCAGGACGGCACCGATGATTGTCCCGTCGGTGAAGCTCACACATGCAGGCCCGTCCCACGGCTCCATGAGCGAGGCGTGGAATTCGTAGAACGCCCGCCGGTCGGCATCCATCGTTTCGTGGTTCTCCCACGCCTCCGGGATCATCATCAGCACGGCGTGCGGCAGGCTACGCCCGCCGAGGTGCAGCAGTTCGAGCACTTCGTCGAAGCTCGCCGAGTCGCTGTTCTCCGGCGTGCAGATCGGGAACACCCGGGCCAAGTCGCCGTCGATCAAGTCGGTTTCCAGCAACGACTCGCGCGTGCTCATCCAGTTGCGGTTGCCCCGAATGGTGTTGATCTCACCGTTGTGCGCGATGTAGCGGTAAGGATGTGCGAGCGGCCAGGACGGGAACGTGTTCGTGGAAAACCGGCTGTGGACCAGGCCGATCGCACTGGCGAACCGCTCGTCGATGAGGTCAGGAAACACGACGCCGAGCTGATCGGTCGTGAGCATGCCCTTGTACACCAGCGTCCGGCACGACAGGGAGGGGAAGTAAAGCTCCACACCGGCGTCCTGCGCACGATGCTCAGCCACCTTGCGTGTCACGAAGGCGCGGCGGTCGAGCTCGATGCCGGCCTCTGCAGCGGCGGCACGCAGGAACACCTGCCGGAAGCGGGGCATGACTCCCCGCGCGGTGGGGCCCAGGTCGGCCGGGTCCACCGGTACCTCGCGCCAGCCGATGACGACCATGCCCTCTTCGGCCGCAGCCTCCTCCAGGATGGCGACCGCTTGCGCGCACGCCGCATCATCCACAGGCAGAAAGGCGATCCCTACGGCGTACTCACCAACCGGCGGCAGTTCGAGTCCCGACACCGCGCGGAGGAACTCGTCGGGAATTCCGACCGTGATGCCCGCCCCGTCCCCGGAAGACGGCTCGGCGCCCACAGCGCCGCGGTGGTCAAGATTGTGCAGCGCGGTCAATGCCGAAGCGACGATGGAATGACTCGCGCGGCCCTGCAGGTCGGCGATGAATGCGACTCCACAGGAATCGGTTTCGAATCGCGGGTCGTAGAGACCCTGGGCGCGCGGCACGGCCGAGAACGGGATCATGCACTCTCCTGCAGACGGGACGACTCGGGACTGCTCTCGGATGGTCGCGCCAGTGCGTTATCCGGGACCGGGGACGACGTCGGCCCGTGCGGCTTTGTCCAGGTTACCGGCACGTTTCGGCCAGCGCGCAACCCAATAGGTGT
>JALYIL010000190.1 GCA_030775825.1 Actinomycetota bacterium | reverse complement strand
GCCTAGAGGACACGAGGCTCGACGACGTGGTCCTCGACGGCGCCCGACTCACGCGCTGCGATCTGTCCGAGGCGTCCGCGCCGCGTCTGAGCCTGCGCGACGCGGTCGTCACCGGCGGCGAGTGGCTCGGTGTCGACGCGCCCTCGGCGGTGCTCGACCGCGCGAGGATGGAGCGGGTGCTGCTGCACGGGGCCACCCTTGCCGGGGCGAGCTTCCGCGACGCCGTTCTCAAGGGCTGCAAGTTCAACGACGCCGACCTCGACGGCGCCGACTTCACTGGGGCCACGATCGAGGGCTGCGACTTTACCGGCGCCACCAGCAGCACGCCGCAGCCCTGGCAGCCCGGGCCCGACGGGTAGCCGTGCCGGACGCATGGGCACATTCGGCCCCCTCACGGGTACACCTCGCACAGCCCGATCTCAACTGGCCCAGTGCTCACCGTGGCGGTTCGATGTCCGACACCCTGTGGGGCTCCAGTACCTCGGCCCACGCAAACCACGCGGCAACGGTGTCGCGGAAGCTGGCGAGCACGATCGGGCCGGTCACTCGCCGGTGCGCACCGCTCGACGTCTCAGGCTGGAAACCCCCTTTAGGACACCCCCCGACGGCGTGGGCCCGCCCCCAGGCTCGGGCCTGGGGGCGCGTGAGCGGGTCAGGCGCCATTGCCGTCAGGCGTGCAGGTCGAAGCGGTCGAGCTCCATGACCTTCACCCACGCCGCGGCAAAGTCCTGCACGAACTGCCCCTTCGCGTCCTCGGCCGAGTACACCTCGACGATCCCGCGCAGGATCGAGTTTGAGTTGAATACGAGGTCGGCGGCGGTGGCCGTCCGGACGACGTTGCCCTCCGCGTCTAGCCCCTCATAGACGCCTTCGGTCGACGAGGTGCGCCACGAGATGCCCAGGTCGAGCAGGTTGCGGAGGAAGTCCTGCGACAGCACGCCCGGCCGGTCGGTGAAGACGCCGTGCTGCACACCACCGGTGTTGGCGCCGAGGACGCGCAGGCCGGCGACGAGCACGGTCATCTCTTTAGCCGTGAGTTCGAGCACGTAGGCCCGGTCGACCAGGAGCGTCTCCGGCTCGAGCTTGCTGCCCGGCGCGATCCAGTTGCGGAAGCCGTCGGCCCGTGGCTCGAGCCACCGGAAGTTGTCGACGTCCGTCTGCTCCTGCGAGGCGTCGGTGCGGCCCGGGCTGAACGGCACGGTGACCATTACGCCGGCGTCCGCTGCTGCCTTCTCGACCGCCGCGGTGCCGCCGAGCACGATCAGGTCGGCGAGCGAGATGCGCTTGCCGGTCTGCTCGAACTCGCCCTTGACCCGCTCGAGCACCGGCAGCACGTCCTGCACGCCCTGGTTGACCGCCCAGTTCAACTGCGGCTCCAGGCGCAGCCGAGCACCGTTGGCGCCGCCGCGCTTGTCCGTGCCGCGGTAGGACGCGGCAGCGGACCAGGCGGTGTGTACGAGCTGCGAGAGGCTAAGTCCCGAGCCCAGCAGACGCTGCTTCAGGTCGGCGATCTCCGCCACACCCACCAACTCGTGGTCCACGGCGGGTAGTGGGTCCTGCCAGATGAGGTCCTCGGCCGGCACATCCGGGCCGACGTAGCGGACCTTCGGGCCCATGTCGCGGTGCAACAGCTTGAACCAGGCGCGCGCGTATTGATCGGCGAAGTACGCCGGGTCGTCGCGGAAGCGCTCCGAGATCACGCGGAGGTCGGGGTCACGGACGAGCGCGAGGTCAGTCGTCGCCATCATGGGCGGGTTCTTCTTGCCCTCGATGTGGGCGTCGGGCACGAGCTCCTGCGCCTCAGGGTTGGTCGGATGCCACTGCTTGGCGCCGGCCGGGCTCTGGTTCAGTTCCCAATCGAAGTTGAATAGCGTGTCCCAGAAGCTGTTGTCCCAGGTCGTCGGCGTTGGCGTCCAGGCGCCTTCGAGTCCGCTGGTGATGGCGTCGGCGCCCTTGCCGGTGCCGTACTGGCTAATCCAGCCGAGGCCGTTCCCGTGGACCGGGCAGCCTTCGGGCTCCGCGCCAACGAGCTCGGGGTTGCCCGCGCCGTGCGCCTTGCCGAAAGTGTGGCCGCCGGCGATGAGCGCGACCGTCTCCTCGTCGGTCATGCCCATTCGGCCGAACGTCACCCGGATGTCGTGAGCCGACGCGATCGGGTCGGCGCTGCCCTTCGGACCCTCGGGGTTCACGTAGATCAGACCCATCGTGACCGCCGCGAGGTGGCCCTCGTCGAGGTCCAACGGTTGCTGATCGGCGTAGCGCTCGTCGCCGAGCCATGTGTCCTCCGCCCCCCAGAAAACCTCGCCGGGCTGCCAGTTGTCGGCCCGACCGAAGGCGAAGCCGAAGGTCTTCAGACCCATGTCGTCGTGGGCGACGTTGCCGGCGAGCAGCAGCAGGTCCGCCCAGGACAGCGCGCGGCCGTACTTCTGCTTGACCGGCAACAACAGCCGCCGGGCCTTGTCCAGGTTCGCGTTGTCCGGCCAACTGTTCAGCGGCGCGAAACGCTGCCCCCCCTCGCCGCCGCCGCCGCGGCCGTCCGCGATGCGGTAGGTGCCGGCCGCGTGCCACGACATGCGGATGAACAGCGGGCCGTAGTGGCCCCAGTCGGCCGGCCACCAGTCCTGGGACGTGCGCATCACGTGGACGATGTCGCGCTTGACCGCGTCGACGTCGAGCGTCCCGACGGCAGCCTTGTAGTCGAACTCCGCGCCAAGCGGGTCGGAGTCCCCCGAAGGCTTGTTCAGCACGGAGAGGTCAACCTGGTTCGGCCACCAGTCCCGGTTGCTCTGTGGCCGCCGGCCAGTGGCCTGCGCCGGCGAGGGGATCGCCGGGTTCTCGCTCTCGCTGGTGCTCGCGGACTGAAGCTTGTCGGCCTCGTTCGTCACGATGTCCCTTCCTCTGGTGCACTGTGTTCGGATGGAGTGGCAGCTGAGGCCGCCGCGCAGGAAGGGCAGCGACCCCAGTAGGTAACTTCGGCTTCTTCGATTTCGAAGCCGGCGTCGTCGGCGGCCGTCAGGCACGGGACGTGACCGACGGCGCAGTCGACGTCGGCGATCACCCCGCAGGAGCGGCAGACCACGTGGTGGTGGTTGTCGCCGACACGGGCCTCGTAGCGGGCGACGGAACCGGGCGGCTGGAGCCGCCGAATCAGGCCGGCCGAGGTCAGCGCCCGCAGCACGTCGTAAACGGCCTGATGTGACACCTCGCCGAGGGACTCGCGCGCCGCGGCGATGATCGCGTGGGTGTCGGCGTGGGGGTTGTCGTACACCGCCGACAGCACCGCCATCCGGGGCCGGGTCACGCGGAGATCGGCTCCGCGGAGCATGTGCTCTCGCTCGGCCGTGGCGGGTGACACGGCACCAGCCTGGCGTACTTCTATTCCTGAGTCAATCAAGAGTCAGGTAGGCATACTGTGAGCGCGGCTCGTCGGGGCCGTGGGTATTTTCGCGCAGCAAACCGCCCGCTACGTCGAGGAGGCCGGACGCAAAGCCATTCTCATGAGCGGCGACGTATCAGACCCGGCGCACTGTAGAGCGATCATCGCCAGGGCCGTCGAAGAGTTCGGCAAGGTCGACGTGCTCGTGAGCAACGCCGCCTTCCAGATGACCCGCGATTCACTCGAAGACATCCCCGACGAGGAATGGACTACACCTTCCGCACGAACATCGGCGCGTTCTTCCACCTCGCGAAAGCGGCCGTCCCACACATGGCGCCGGGCTCGGCGATAATCGGCAGCTCCTCGGTGAACTCCGACATGCCATCACCGGCCCTGCCGCCTATGCGGCGACCAAGGCGGCCATCGCGAACTTCTGCGCCAGCCTCGCGCAGATGCTCGGTGAGAAGGGTTACGTGTGAACAGCGTCGCCCCCGGAACCGATTTGGACCCCGCTTATCCCGGCCACCAATGCCGCCAAAGAGAGTGGAAAGCTTCGGCGCCGTCGTGCCCCTAGGCCGTGCCGGTCAGGCAGCAGAACTAGCGCCTGAGACTTGACAAATCGTGCGCCATGTAGGCCCGCCAGATACCGAGGCTATCCGCGAGCTGGGCCGACAACCAAAAGAAGGTCCAGCGGCTGTGGCGCTAGGAACGACCTCGGTGTCGACCGCTCAACGGTGGCGCGGACGGCGACGCTTCCCGATGATGAGCAGGACACTGCCGGCCACGAGCAGCCAGAGGCCCCATCGCGTCCACTGGTCGGTTGCAGCGCCGGTGGTTGCCAGCGGGATCGTTGACGGAGTGGCCGCGGAGGACCCGATCGGAACGGACGACGCGCCGGGTGTTGGAGCGATACCGCTCGCTTTCGGGCCGGCTGTGCTGCCGCGAGTCGGAGTCGGCGTGCTTCGCGCTGGCAGGGCTGCTGGGGTGATGGGGTTGGAGGCTGTGAATGCGGCTGCGGTGCCTGCGGTGTTGGTGGCGGTGATGGTGAAGGTGTAGCTGTCGCCGTTGGTCAGGCCGGTCACGGTGATGGGGCTGTTCGAGCCGGTTGCGGTCTGTCCGCCGTGAGCGGGGTTGGTCTGGTCGGCGG
>JALYIL010000189.1 GCA_030775825.1 Actinomycetota bacterium | reverse complement strand
TCGCCCGAGCCCGCCACGTCGCCCGAGCCCGCCACGTCGCCCGAGCCCGCCACGTCGCCCGAGCGAGGACACGGCCCGGAGCGGCCGACCAGGCCGGAGTCGGCCGCCGCGGGCCTGGCATTCGGTGTCTGGCGTGCGCAATCGCGTCAACTCGTCGAACGCGGCAGGGCGGCAGCTCGCGCGGGTGTCCGTGCGTGGCGGCACTCGCTGCAGCTGCGGGTCGGCACGACAACAGTGATCGTCGCCGGAGCGGTTGTGCTGGTCATTGGAATCCTGCTCGTCGACCAGGTGTCCGGCGGCATCCTGCGAGCGAAGAAGCAAGCCGCAGTCAGCCAGGCGAAGATCGGTTTGACCTCCGCGGCGAGCGTCCTAGCCGCGGTGGACGCCGGGGTTCCCGGAGACGTGGAGACGGCGCAGTTGCTCATCAAGCAAGATCTCACTGCCAGGGGCAACAGTGCCGGGCTGTTCACTATCGCCATCGAGTCGGCATCCTCCGGCAGTACGGACGGGTCGACGGCGACGCCGATCCCGACGGATCTACGCAAGCTGGTGCAGCAGAACAACCTCGCCATGCAATACGCGCCGGTTCGAACCACGGTCGGGGGTGCGCTGGTCCCGGGCCTGATCGTGGGCGAACCAGTCCAGGCGCGCACTGGCCTGTTCGAGCTGTACTACTTGTTTCCATTGACCAACGAGGCACAGACGATCGCCTTGGTCCAGCGGACGGTCCTGCTGTCCGGGCTCGCCCTCGTGCTGCTGGTGCTGGGCATCGCGCTTCTGGTGACCCGGCAGGTCGTTCGGCCCGTGCGAGTGGCGGCCCAGACCGCCGCACGCCTGGCCGCAGGCGACCTCTCCCAGCGCATCGCGGTGCAGGGCACCGACGACATCGCCCGCCTCGGGCAGTCATTCAACGACATGGCCGGCAGCCTTCAACGGCAGATCCGCCGCCTTGAAGATCTGTCCCGGCTCCAGCGTCGCTTCACCAGCGACGTCTCGCACGAGTTGCGAACCCCCCTCACGACGATCCGGATGGCCTCGGAGTTGCTGCACGCCAACCGCGCGGAGTTTCCCCCCGAACTCGGGCGTTCGGCTGAACTTCTGCATAACCAACTCGACCGTTTCGAGGCGTTGCTCGGTGATCTGCTCGAGATCTCGCGATACGACGCGGGCGTGGCGAGGCTTGATTCGGAGATGACCGACTTGCGCGCTCTGGTGCGTTCGACAGTCGAGGCGAACCGGGTCCTCGCGGAGCGACATGGCAGCGAAATCGTCGTCAACGAGCCCGCGGAGTCCGTCGATGTCGAGATCGATGCCCGTCGGGTCGAGCGCATCATCCGCAACCTCCTGGGCAACGCCCTCGATCACGGCGAGGGCAAGCCGATTGAAATCACGATCGCCTTCGACGACGAATGTGCCGCGGTGACGGTGCGCGATCACGGCGTGGGTCTGCGTCCCGGCGAAGCGGGTCTGGTGTTCAACCGGTTCTGGCGCGGCGATCCGTCGCGCAGCCGGGTGACCGGAGGCACTGGCCTCGGCCTCGCGATCAGCCTCGAGGATGCACGGTTGCACGACGGCTGGCTGCAAGCTTGGGGGGAGCGCGGCAGAGGGGCGCAGTTCCGGCTCACGCTGCCGCGCCACGCGGGGCACACCCTGATGTCCTCACCGCTGCCGCTCGACCCAGACGAGGACGGTCTGGACGTTCATAGCGGTGTGGCGGACGGGGACGGCGAGTGAAGCATCCCGTACCCGGTCTGCTCGTGTGCGCCGCCGTGGTGTGCGGCGCGCTGTCTGCGTGCACCGGGATCCCGTCGCAATCCGCACCGCAGGTCGTGGTCACCCGGATCGGTGGTGGGGCGCAGCCGAGCGCTCAGGCGAGCACGCCTGCCCCTGATTCTCCCGCGCGCACAATCGTCGCGGACTTCCTGGACGCGTCAGCGGCGCCCGACGTCACCCACCACACGGCTCGCGAATTCCTCACGGCCGACGCGAGCACCCGATGGTCGGACGCGACGGTCACCGTCATCGACTCGGCTTTCCAGATCAGCACGTTCGTGAACGGCGCGGTGACGGTGACGGCACGAAAGATCGGATCCCTCAACGCCGCGGGCACGTACACGCCTGATCTGCAGGGTGACGGCGGTGGTGACGTCCCGGTGCCGTTCGTCTTCGGGCTCAAGAGCGTCAACGGGCAATGGCGTATCGACACCCTTCCTAACGGGCTGATCTTGACCTCCGACCAGTTCGACGGCCTTTACACCCAGCGTCAGCTGTACTTCTACGACCTGGCTGAGCAGCATCTCGTCCCGGACCCCCGTTTCACTCAGCTCACTGATCCAGCGGCGCTGGCAGGCTGGCTGATCCAGCAGCTCGTCACGGGGCAGGCCCCGGAGTTGCAAAACGCTGTGATCAACGAATTTCCTCAACAGCTCGATCCGCGCCGGGTCACCTTCACCCTGGGGTCGCCGTCCACGATCGACATACCCGGGTCCAGCCAGCTCGACGCGAAGGCGCTCAACCTGCTCGCGGCTCAGATCGCCACCACGCTCACACAGGTGTCATCCATCGTCGACATGAAGGTCGTCGATGCCGGCCGGTCAATCACGATCCCGCAGGCTGGTGGAGTCAAGTTCTCACCCGCCGACTTCCCGGGGGCTCCGGCGCCGGCCGTGGCGTCCCCGTCGGTCTACTACATCAGCCACGCCGGCGGCATCGTGGACGAGGAGGGCCGGCCTCTGCCGGGCGCGCTCGGCAACGGTACGTACGGGCTGACATCGGCCGCGGTTGCGGTCGTGGGGGGTGCACCCGAGCAACGGTTGGCCGGCGTCACCGGTAGCGGCGATTTCGGGCGGCTCCTCGTCGGAACGGTGACGTCGGGTCTGGGCAAGACCTGCGCACGGGGGCGCCTGTCCCGGCCCGCTTGGGCTCCGCAGCGCGACGAGGTGTGGGTCGGGGACGGCACCTCCGTTCTCAGGTGTGGCTTGGATGGCAAGGCCGCCCCCGTCCCCGTCAGCTTGACCAGCGGCTCGGTCACCGGCTCGGTAACCGCTCTGCGATTCAGCCCCGACGGGTCGCGGATCGCCCTCGTGATCACGGCCTCGGACGGATCCGCCCAGGTGTGGGTGGGCGCCGTGGTCCGCAACCAGGCGCAGGTGAGGATCGACAGTCTTCAGCAGATCACCCCTCAGGGGGTGGTGATCAAGGACGTCGCCTGGAACGACGCGCTGAAGCTCTTCGTCATCGGCCGGGTGGTATCCAGTGGCGAAACAAACATATTCGAGGTTCAGGTGGACGGCTCACTGTGGACACCGCGCAACATCGCCGGCCTGCCACAGGCTCCTGACAGCATCACCGTTGCCGAGAATCAGGTCGCCTGGGTGTCCGCAGGACAGACGGTCTGGGTCCAGCGCGCTGGATCGTGGGCGAGTCCGGGGCCCGTGAACGGCCAGACGAACGGCACCAACCCCGTGTACCTGGAATAGGCCCTGTGGCTGACGGATGGGCGTGTCTGGCTCTGGCACGTCATGGCCGACCGGGCTACCGTGGGGTTGACCTGACCGGGTGGGCGTAAGTCGACTGGAGGTCGCATGGAAACTGCCGTGGGTATGGAGATCGTCGTCCGTGGCCGCAACGTGGTCGTGCCGGATCATTTCCGACAACATGTGGCCGAGAAACTCGCCAAGGTCGAAAGATATGACCACAAGATCATCCGGACGGACGTCGAGCTTCAACACGAGCGCAACCCACGTCAGACCGGGCGGTGCCAGCATGTCGAGATAACCTGCCGCACCCGCGGGCCAGTCGTTCGCAGTGAGGCGTGCGCCGAAGATTTCTACAAGGCCCTGGATCTGGCCGTCGAGCGCTTGGAACGCCGGTTCCGGCAGGCCGCGGACCGCCGCCGGGTTCACCACGGCCGGCGCACGCCCCCGTCGATCGCGGCCGTCGCGGCCGACAGCAGCGTGCTGCTCCCAGCGCGAGAGTCGGCTCAGGAGGCAAACGAGAAGGACGAATTGGTCGAGGACGGCCCCGGGCGGGTTGTGCGGGAGAAGGAACATCAGGCCAAGCCGATGACCGTGGACCAGGCCCTGTTCGAAATGGAGCTCGTGGGTCACGACTTCTATCTGTTCAGCGATGTGGACTCCGGTCGGCCGTCGGTCGTATACCGCCGCCACGCCTACGATTACGGGCTGATCAGGCTCGGCGCGTAGGAGTCAGATTCAACGTTTAACGAAGCTTCATCTGTGACCGAGCCGATATGGCCGGCGCGCAGCCCGTACCATTGCGGCCGTGGTGTTAGCGAAGCTCCTGCGTGCCGGCGAAGGCAAGATGGTCCGGCGTCTGTCCATGATCGCCGATCACATCGAGACCTTGGAAAGTGACTACGTCGATCTGACTGACGCGGAGCTTCGCGCGCTCACCGACGTCTTCAAGGAGCGCTATCGCGAGGGCGAGACCCTCGATGACCTGTTGCCTGAGGCCTTCGCGGTAGTTCGCGAAGCCGCCCGGCGCACTCTCGGGCAATTCCATTATCGGGTGCAGCTCATGGGCGGCGCCGCGATGCACCTCGGCAACATCGCCGAGATGAAGACCGGTGAGGGCAAGACCCTGGTGGCCACCTTGCCTGCCTATCTCAACGCGCTTGCGGGCGACGGCGTGCACATCGTCACCGTCAACGATTACCTGTCCGGCCGCGACGCCGACTGGATGGGCCGTGTGCACCGCTTCCTCGGTCTCACCGTGGGCAAGATCCCGAACGACTTGCCCCCGGACAAGCGCCGCGAGGCCTACCTCTGCGACATCACTTACGGCACCAACAACGAATTCGGCTTCGACTATCTTCGCGACAACATGGCCTGGTCGCGGGAGGACCTCGTCCAGCGGGGCCACAACTTCGCGATTGTCGACGAGGTTGACTCGATCCTCATCGACGAGGCGCGTACTCCGTTGATCATCAGCGGACCAGCCGAGGAGAACCAACGGTGGTACCTCGAGTTCGCGCGCATCGCCCCCCGGCTGAAGAAGGACGAGCATTACGAGGTCGAGGAGGGCAAGCGGACGGTCGCCATCAGCGAGGAGGGCGTCGCATTCGTCGAGGACCAGCTCGGCATCGACAACCTGTATGAGGCCGCGAACACGCCGCTCGTGGGCTACCTCAACAACGCGCTGAAGGCCAAGGAACTCTTCAAACGCGACCGGGACTACATCGTCACCGACGGCGAGGTGCTCATCGTCGACGAGTTCACCGGCCGTGTTCTGCACGGGCGCCGGTACAACGAAGGTATGCACCAGGCCATCGAGGCGAAGGAGGGGGTTCGGGTCCAACAGGAGAATCAGACGCTTGCCACGATCACGCTGCAGAACTACTTCCGCCTCTACGACAAGCTGGCCGGCATGACCGGCACGGCCCAGACCGAGGCCGCCGAGTTGCATCAGATCTACAAGCTGGGTGTTATCCCGATCCCCACGAACCGTGTCATGATCCGCGATGACGAGACCGACCTGATCTACAAGACCGAGGACGCCAAATTCTCGGCGGTCATCGACGACATCGCCGAGCGCCACGAAGCAGGTCAGCCCGTGCTCGTAGGCACCGCGAGCGTGGCGAAGTCCGAGCGCTTGGCGGCGTTGCTGCTGCGCAAGGGGATTGCCCACGAGGTCCTCAATGCCAAGCAGCACGCTCGCGAGGCCGCGATCATCGCCACTGCCGGCCGAAAGGGTGCCGTGACCGTCGCGACGAACATGGCCGGCCGCGGCACAGACATCATGCTCGGCGGGAACCCCGAATTCGCTGCGGATGCGGCGCTGCGGGAGCGCGGCCTGACGCCTGACGGCACGCCGGAGGAGTACGAGGCCGCGTGGCCTGCGGCCCTGGAGGCAGCCACCGCCGAGATCGCCAAGGAGCACCTGGAGGTCGTCGAACTCGGCGGCCTGTACGTGCTCGGCACCGAGCGGCACGAGTCACGTCGAATCGACAATCAGTTGCGCGGCCGGGCGGGGCGCCAAGGCGATCCCGGCGAGTCCCGCTTCTACCTGTCGTTGGGCGACGACTTGATGGTCCGCTTCAACGGCGAACGGGTGGCGGCGATGATGAACCTGCTGCGGCTGCCGGAGGACGTGCCGATCGAGGCCCGCGCCGTGTCGAAGGCCATTCAGTCGGCGCAGACCCAGGTCGAGCAGCAGAACTTCGAGATCAGAAAGAACGTCCTCAAGTATGACGAGGTCCTCAACAAGCAACGCACGGTGATCTATGACGAGCGCCGTCAGGTCCTCGACGGCCTCGACCTCTCAGATCAGATCCGGCCCATGATCGACGATGTGGTGCGCAGCTACGTCGAGGGCGCCACCGCATCTGGCTATGCGGAGGAGTGGGACTTCGAGCAGCTGTGGACCGCGCTCAAGACCCTCTACCCGGTCGCGCTGACCATCGACGAGGCGATCGAGCAGGCCGGCGGCACGAAGGCGAGTGTCACCCGCGAGTTCCTTATCGAGGAGTTGATGGCTGACGCACAGTCGGCCTACGACTTCCGCGAGGAGGAGCTCGGCGCTGAGGTGTTGCGCGAACTCGAGCGTCGCGTGCTGCTGTCGGTTCTCGACCGCAAGTGGCGCGAGCACCTGTACGAGATGGATTATCTGCAGGAGGGCATCGGGCTGCGCGCGATGGCCCAGCGCGATCCCCTCGTCGAGTATCAGCGCGAGGGCTTCGACATGTTCAGCGCCATGATGGACGCCATCAAGGAGGAGTCGATCGGGTTCCTCTTCAACCTCGAGGTGCAGGTCGAGGAGCAGGAAGTGCCGCCCGCTCTGGCCGTGGCGGCGACTCCGGCGGCGGGCGCGGCGGAAGGACCGGATACGCCGCAGGATGAGCCCCGCCTTGACGTCTCCCTCCTCAAGGCGGCCCAACAGGCCCATGAAACGGGGTCAACGAACGGCCACGCGCCGCACATCAGGGCTAAGGGTCTCGAGCGTGACACGTCGGCGAAGCCGCTCGTGTACAGCTCGCCAGAGCTTGGATCGGATTCGCCGAACGTTCAGGTGACCACCGAGACAGCGGACGGGCCGAGCCCGGCAGCCAATCGCCGCCAGCAGGCACGGGGCAACCCGAATCGCGGTAGCCGCGGGAACCGCAGCTCGAAGCGCAAGCGGTAAGGAAACGGCTTTGGGCTCAATGGTCCGGGCTCAACCGATCTGCAGGCGGGTGCAGCGCCATTTGCCCTGCTGCGCCTCCGCCCGAAACGCGACCGCTCGCACCCGGTCGCCGATCTGGACGGTCGCGCAAACCTCAGCCACGCCTTCTCGTGGCTCGGAAGCGCGAATCGAGCGCAACGTGGCGGCATGAGTCCAGTGTCGGCACCGCAGTTGCGCGGCACGGTCGAAATCGGCACGCAGACCATGGGCGACTGACGGACTGAGCAGCGCGCCGAGCTGCTGCAGAGGTCGTTTGCCGCCGGCGGCCTCGATGATTCCGACGAGCACGCGACGTCCCCACGCTGCGGGATCGGGGAGTTCGCTTCGTGGCGATCCGACTGGCGTCACGACGGGCCGAGGAGCTGGCCGAGCGAACGGAAGGGGCCGGTCGAGCGGGCCCACTGAATGCAGATGGCGCGCTGGCCGCTCGTCGTCGAAGGGCGGTTCGCGCCGGGGTGCCGCGCGCACGGTCAGCTGCGCCCGCTCAGGTGAAGCGAGGCGGTCAGCCGCGGGGCCGGGGGCTGCCAGGGCGATGGTCGTCAACGCAATTCCTCCGGGTCGATGGGCACCTGCAGCGTCTGTCCTGGCTTGATGGAGCCGGGATCCTGGCCGATGAGGTGGCGGTTGCGCGCATAAATCCGGCGCCAGGCGCGGGCGACGTCGGCCGGGGACGCACGCGGACCGAGTCTGTCGGCTGCGATTTCCCAGAGAGAGTCTCCGGTGTTGACCCTTACGGCGGTGCTAGAGCTGGTGGCCGAGTTACCGACGAATTCGGCCTCCGAGCCGGACGGAGACACCGACAGCGGCCATGCGGGCGCGGGCAGGGTTGCCGGCAGTGGTGCCGGTTTGGCTGTCCGAGCATGCGCGGCGATCGGGGCCAGCATGACCCCGATACCCGCCGCTGATGCCACGACCCGGCGAATGGCTCCGGGAAGCAGCGCTGTCGACACGGTGGTCGCAAGCCGACCGGGGACGCCAGGCAGGCCACCCATGACAGTCGCAACGATCCCGACCGCGAGCCACACGCCGACACACCACAGGGCAGCGGCCGCCAGCGTGCTTGCGGCCCGGTCCGGCCCGCTCTGCGCGACCCATGTCCCCGGCGCCGTGAGGTCGCGGGCCAGGCGCTCGACGTCAGGCACAAAGCGCACGAGCCCGAACGCATCGACGGCGAGCAGGAGAAAGAGATATGACCAACTTGCTCGTTGACTCATCGGGTTCCTCCTGTTTGCGTAGATTTGCTTTTATAGAGGCCTGACAGGAGTGGAGTCAAGGTCGGATGATTTACTGGGCTTGCAGCGGATCCGTTCGAATCTAGGAGAGTCATGCGGTGGGATGATCTGTTCGCCGACCTCGAAGCTCAGGCCGATTCGATGGAGCGCACCGAGCGTTCAATCGAGATCGGTGAACTCACCCGGATCGAGGTGGGTTCCATCGGCCTGCTCGAGCGACTACGGCCGGCTCTCGGGAGGGACCTGCGCGTGCGCTGCCTCGGCGGTTTCGCCATGTCGGGACCGCTGGTCCGTGTTGCGCCGCAGTGGGGCCTGATCGACGAAGGGCAGGGACGGGAAAGCGTCCTCGCGCTAGGCAGCGTGATCTCCATCGCAGGCCTCGGACGGTTATCTGCACCGCCGGGAGCTGGCGGAGCGGTTGAATCGCATCTCAGCATCAGGCAGGCGCTGCGCGCGGTTGCCGCCGACAGATCGCTCGCGCAGCTCTGGCTGAGCGACGGGTCGGTCCGGTCGGGGACGGTGGACAGGGTTGGCAAGGATTTCCTCGAACTGAGCCTCCATGCGCCCGGCGAAGCGCGCAGGAGCGCCGACGTGCGCGAGGTGCAACTGGTAAGGATTGCCGGGCTGGTGGCTTTGCGGCGGGACAGCCTGCTGTGACCTTTACGTGGCCGGCCGCTGAGCGTGTGGCACCGTCGGGACCGGGGGCGCCGCGACCACGGATTCGGTTGCCTCGAGGAACGGATGCTCGTCAACGAAGCGCCGCGTCTGGTCGTACATGCGCGCGATGTATTCCTCGAGCTTCGAGTGCTCGACGCGCCATTGGCCGCGACCGCCGATCTTGATCGCCTCGAGGTCCCTGTTGCGAACCAGTGCATAGGTCTGGGAGCCGGAGATGTTCAGGATCTCTGCTACGTCGGCGAGGGTGAGAAAGCGCGCAGCGGGCTGAGTCGGCGCAGCAGGCTGAATTGGTGCAGCGGGGAGGGTGGGTACGGCGGGGTGGGTGGCCATCTGCCGATAGTCCCTTCAGTTGAGTCCCGACTGGCACCAGTCGTGGTGTGCTGAGGCGTGGGTTGGGTGCCACACGTAGTGATGTGACCAGTTTTCCAGTCGGGCCCCGATCGAGCGCTACTTGTCCACAGAGATATCATGAATTTTGCCCGTTCGGGCCGGATTACGGCACTATGTCTAAAATGACCGAGCTGCGTGCGACGACCGAGATCTCGCCTACCCCTCGGCGCGTGCGGAAACCCAGCTGGCTTGATCCGAGGCTGGTCGTGGGTGCCGTCCTCGTTCTAGGTTCGGTGCTGCTCGGGGCGAACGTCGTCGCCAGCGCCGATCACAGTGAACCGTTCATCGCGTTCAGCCGGGAACTGGCGGCGGGCACGCTGCTTTCCGCCGCGGATGTACAGGTCGTTCGAGTCCAGCTGCCCGCTCGGGACCAGAGTGTGTACGTCGCTAGCCTCGCCACAGTCATCGGCCGCCAGTTGAATCGCCCGGTCGCGCGCGGCGAACTGGTTCCGAATGCGGCGCTCGGCATGGCGATCGCATCGACGACGATCTCGGTTCCCCTCGCTGGGGACGCCGCCCCGCCCCTGACTCCGGGACAGCGCATCAGGCTGTGGCTGTCGACTAAATCCTGCTTGTCAGTGGTCGTGCTGAACGAGGTGACCGTGCAGGCGGTGCGTGAGGCGAGCGCCACGTCATTCTCGGCCAGTGGCGGGCAGAGCGTCACGATCAGTGTCGAGCCCGCGCTGGCCGACCGGGTGGTCAGCGCCCTAGCCCGCGACGGGGCGACGATCCGTGCCGGCCTGCTCGCTGGTCCGGTCGATCCGAAGGCCAATGACGCGCTTGGCGGGATGGACTGCACGCCCGCGACCGGAAGAGGACAGTGAAGGTTCCGGTTCTGACCGCGGCCGCGGGGGCGGGTTGGGAGGCCGCGCTGGTCGGTGCTCTGGCTCAGGGCTCGCATGGCATCTCGGTGGCCAGGCGCTGCGTGGATGTCGTAGATCTGCTTGCGGTTGCTGCGGCCGGACAAGCACAGGCCGCCCTGGTCGCCGCGGAGCTGCGAAGATTCGACGCCGACGCGGTCGATCGACTTGTCGCAGCTGGGGTGGTGCCGGTGGGCGTGGTGGCCCGCGGCGATGCGTCCGCCGAAGCCCGGATGCGTGCCAGCGGCGTAGCACACATCGTGCCCGCTGACGCGGATCCCGACACGGTCTCGTCCGTGGTCACTAGCGCTGTCTTCGCGCGCTCCGATCAACGGCGCTTCGCGCGTGCCTTCGGCGATCCGCTCGCCGGCCTCCCGAGCTCAGCCCCCGGCCCGACTGCGCCGACGTCGCACGGCCCGACTGCGCCGACGCCGCC
>JALYIL010000188.1 GCA_030775825.1 Actinomycetota bacterium | reverse complement strand
GACTATTGACAGGCAGCATCATCGAGATTTCCTTCTTCCCACCCGCCTCGAGCAGAGCGCGGTTGGACATCTCCCGGACGTCGCCCGCTTGGGCCCGCAGCACCTCGGCCAGCGGCGTGCCGCGTTCGATGGCAATGACCAGGCCCGCGATAAACCGGGCAAACGGCTCAAGCGTCGCCCGCTCGGCGACCTCGGTGAGCGCCTTGGTCAGCGGCAGTCCCGACCGGGCTCGCGCCAACGCGCTTTCGACGTCGCGCGACATCTCACCGCGCACCAGACGTGACACACGAGCCAGCGCCTCCGCCGGTGCCTCGCCGGCGATCACTGAAAGCGCCAGCAGGTCCGCGATCACCGGAAATTCGTTGAGCATCGTTTGCTCACGACGCTCGAGTTGCCTGGTAAGGAACCAGTCGCGCCCCAGAACGCCAACGACCATCCCGACCATCGCTGCGCCCCCGACGAGAACGGGATCCACCTTCCCGCTCGCTACCCCACCGAAAGCCAGGAGAAGCGCGCCGAGCGTCAAGCCGCCGGCGCCCCACACGATCTGCTCAATGCGGAACTCCTCGACAGTCAGTGCGGTACCCAGGCCGCCGAGCCTTCGACGGACCGATGCAGTTCCTCCGACCATGCGCTCGAGGCCAGCCACGATCTCGCCCAACGTCGGGCCGAATATCCGCCGAGCGACGGCGAACGGTGCTGAGGTCGCCGTCGGACGGGCCAGCAGCTTCGACGGCGACGGGGTATCGCCGAGATACGGGGCAACCCGCTCCGCCAACCGAATCGGACGCATAGGCGGAGCGGCCCGAATCGCGATGACGGCACCCGACGCTGCAACGAATCCGAGCAAGCCACCTGCCAAGGCGCCAGTCACCGCAGTACCCGCCGCTGCTCGGGCAGCCGACCGATCTGCAGCATGATCCGGTAAGCCAGCACACACACTCCGGCACCGATGGCGAGCAGCACGCTCCCGCCGGTCGAGTTGAACGCGCGCAGCGTCGTCGACTGAGTGCCTAGTAGGAGCAGGACCGCCCACGGCGCGGCAACCGCCAGGCGCGCGGCGTTCACTACCCAGCCTTGGCGCGTCTCCAATTCCGAGCGGGTCCGAGCGTCCGAACGCAACAACTCTGACAGCGTCCGCAATACCGACCCAAGGTCGCTTCCACCGACCTCACGAGCGACCCTTACCGTCTCGCATACCCGATCTCCGACCGGATCCGCCAGATCGTTCTTCAGCGCATCCAGGCAGTCGGCGAAGCGCCCGCTCGCGCGATATGCCGAACCGAACCGAGCAAACGCCGGACGCAGTTCGGTCGGTCCTCGAGTCGCCAGGGCAGCGATCCCTTCGGGCAGCGACATCCCAGCCCGCACGGCTGAGGCCAGGTTGTCGATCGCTTCTGGCCAGAGTTCACGTAAGGACACCGACCGTCGCCTGCGCATGCGCCGCAGCAGGATGACAGGTGCGCAGACCGCGAACGCGGCGAAGCACACAGCCACTGTGATCGCCGATGTCATCACCTGCACTAGCGCGAGCGCGATCAGCCCGCACGCGAGTTGAGCGCCAAGGAGCTGCGTCGAGCCGACGCCTTCGACTCCGGCCTGACGTAGCAGGTCCGTGCGACGCACGACCCATCCCGTCGAGGCCATCGACGTCCGCGCAGGCCGACGCGGGCCGCTGCGCCACATCAGCAGCAGACCCGATCCGAGCAGCAGTCCGAGCAAAGCACCCACGTCAGCCTCGCCAACCGGCTCGCTCGCCGGGTTCGCCGGGATGACCGAAGGCACTCGACAGATCGATCCCGACCGCTTCGTACCTGTCGATATGCGGTGGGTAGCCGTCGGCGCGCTCAAGTCGGTCGTGCCGGAAGGTGAAGATATCGCCCGTTTCGATGACGTCGCCCTCGACACGGCCTGTGACGGCGACGATCTCCCGCACCCGCCGGTGTCCGGACCCGTCCATGCGCAGGTGCACAACCAGATCTACTGAGGACGCAACCGTGGGCACCACGAAGGCGGCGGAGACGTTCTCACCCGCGAGCAACGGCAGTGTGCACATCTTGACCAACGCCTCACGAGCGGAGTTGGCGTGCAACGTGCACATGCCCGGCAGCCCGCTGTTGAGCGCGATAAGCAGGTCAAGGCACTCCTCCTGGCGCACCTCGCCGACGATCAAGCGGGACGGGCGCATCCGCAGCGCCTCTTTCACCAGCCGGCGCAGCGGGATCTCACCAGTGCCCTCGAGATTGGCCTGTCGAGTTTGCATGGCGACCACGTCGGGCGAGCTGACGTGCAGTTCGAATACTTCCTCCACCGTCACGACACGGTCATGCGCCGGAATTGCGGTGCATAGCGCGTTGAGCATGGTCGTCTTGCCCGCTTGAGTTCCGCCCGAGACGAGAATGTTCAGACCGGCGGCAACGGAGGCCTCGAGAAACCGCCCCGCCTGCTGGGTGAGCGAACCGGCGGTGATGAGCTCGTCGAGCGAGCTCAGCGACATCACGAACTTACGGATGTTCACGGCCATGTGCTGACGCGTGATATTCGGGATGACCACGTGCAACCGGGACCCGTCGGGCAACATCGCATCGACGAACGGGGTGGACAGATCGATCCGGCGACCGGATGACCGGAGCATGCGCTCGACGAGGTCGGCGACCTGATCCGCCGTGAGGATGAGTGTGGTGAGCTCGGAGCAACCCCGCCGGGCCGCAAATACCCGACCCGGCTCGTTGATCCAGATTTCTTCGACCAGCGGGTCGTCCAGAAGTGGCTGCAGCGGGCCGAACCCGGCGACCGCGTCCAGAACGAGCCGAGTCACACCGGGGATGTCGCCCAGCGACGGGAGCTGGGAGTTGACCGCCCGATCCTGGTACTCGGAGACGACCTCGTCGACCAGTCGGGCGACGGCACTCGGTTCGGCCACCGGGTCGATCCCCCGCCGTCGTACGAGTTCGCGCACCTCGGCGTCGATAATCGCCTGTCCGCTATTCAATCCCGCTTCTCCCTATTCACCCGATATAGACACTTTGCCCGGTACAGGAGCTTAGGGCGAACTCGCGGGTAACAAAAACAGGCTTGCAGTCGATGTGGACAACCACGTGCGTGAGCTCGGTTGCGGGAACAAGGTCCGCTGCAGACAGCGGGCGGGTCGGCTACCAGCGAGATCGGCTGCCGGACCTGCCAAGGCCAGGTGATGTGGCGACCGCAAGCGCCCGGCCGGCTCGTCTGCGGGCACCCGCCGGTAAGGGGGGCCTCAACGAGCCGGCAGATCGCCGGTGGCCGATTGTTCGAGGCTCCCTCGTGGATCCGTCGCCGTTTACGAGGCGTTCCCGAGAGCACGTACCCGCTGGAGGAGACAAGCGTCATCTGCGCCACCGGTTTCGTTCAACAATCCGCAGCAGGCGCACGCCGCAAGCGCTAGATGCGGCACACAGGGACCGGGCGAGCGTAGGCCAAACTCAGATGCTGAGCGCAGCACGGTGGGCCTAGCGAGCGAGCTGCCATCAGTCGCTGCAGCCAGCGTCACCTTCCCCGCTGAGATTGCTCGCCACAGGTAATGATTCTCACCAGGTCAGCGGGGAAGCTGAGTGCCCCGGCACGCCCACACGCCCACACGCCCACACCCCTACTGGGCTAGCCGGTACTCCTTGAGCAGGCCGCGGCTGATGATGGTCTTCTGAATCTCCGAGGTGCCTTCCCCGATGAGGAGGAAGGGCGCCTCGCGCATCAGGCGCTCGATCTCGTACTCCTTCGAGTAGCCGTAGCCGCCGTGGATCCGGAAGGACTCCTGGGTCACCTCGGCGCAGTACTCCGAGGCCAGCAGCTTGGCCATCCCGGCTTCGACGTCGTTGCGCTCTCCCGCGTCCTTCAAGCGCGCGGCGTTCACCATCAGCAGGTGCGAGGCCTCGACCTTGGTGGCCATCTCTGCGAGCTTGAACGCGATCGCCTGGTGGTCGGCGATCTGGTGCCCGAAGGTCTTGCGCTGCTGGGCGTAGGCGACCGCCAGCTCGAATGCCCGGATCGAGATCCCGCAGGCACGCGCGGCCACGTTGACCCGACCCACCTCGACTCCGTCCATCATCTGGTAGAAGCCACGGCCGCGTCCGGCCTCGCCGCCGAGCACGGAATCGGCCGGGACGCGGACGCCGTCGAGCACCATCTCGGTGGTCTCGACGCCCTTGTATCCCATCTTTTCGATCTTGCCGGGGATGGTGAGGCCCGGCCGGGTCTCGCCGAAGCCGGGTTCCTTCTCGATGAGGAACGTCGTCATGTTTTTGTAGACCGAGTCGCCACCCTGCTCGTCCTTGACCAGGGTCGCGACGACACCGGCGCGGGCCCCGTTGGTCAACCACATCTTCTGACCGTTCAGCACGAAGTCCGAACCGTCGGCGGTGGCGCGCGACTTTATCGCCGCGACATCCGAGCCGCACTCGGGCTCACTCATCGAAAAGGCACCTCGGACCTCGCCGGTTGCCATCCGCGGCAGCAGACGTTGCTTCTGCTCGTCCGTGCCGTGCTGATTGATCATGTACGCGACGATGAAGTGGGTGTTGATGACGCCCGAAATCGACATCCAACCGCGGGCGATCTGCTCGACCACGAGTGCGTAGGCGAGCAGCGATTCACCCAGGCCCCCGTACTCCTCGGCGATGGTGAGGCCGAACAGCCCCATCTCCTTCATCCCCTCGACGATCGCCTCGGGGAACTCGTCCTTGTGCTCGAGGTCGGTGGCATGCGGGATGATCTCCTTGTCCACGAAGTCCTTGACGGTCCGCAGGATCTCTTCCTGGACATCGGTCAAGCCTGCGGTCTGGGCGAGGCGAGCCATCGTGGATCCTCCCGTGTCGGTTGGCGAAAGTATGCGCTAGCCGGCGGCCTGGGCTAGCTGGCGCCCTGCCCTAGCTGGCACGCAAAACGTAGTCTGGGCGGCCGGGGGTGCGGTGACCATGGACGGCGCGTTCCATTCGCTGAAGTGGGCCGTCGCCGACGTCCCGGAGCCCCCGATCGCCTCGACCGGGTACGGCCGTGCACCGTACGGGACGCCGACCAGCTCGGCAGGTCAACTCTCAGGCGGTGTGAATGTCGAGGTCCGCTGCATCCCGGCGGCCCGGCCCTTGGCCGAGATCACCAATGCCATCTTGCGCGAGGCCTCGTCGATCATCTCGTCGCCCAGCATGGCCGAACCCTTCGCGCCGCCGGCTTCGGAGGTGTAGAAGTCGTACGCGTCGAGGATGAGCTCGGCATGGTCGTAATCCTCCTGCGAGGGCGCGTAGACCTCGTTGGCGATGCCGACCTGGTCGGGATGCAGCACCCACTTGCCGTCGAAGCCCAGTGCCGCCGAGCGCGACGCCACCCGCCGGAAGCCGTCCGGATCACGGATCTGCAGGTACGGGCCGTCGATCGCCTGCTTGTTGTTCGCCCGCGCGGCCATGAGTATCGACATCAGGATGTGGTGGTACGCGTCCCCCACGTCGTAGCCCGGCGGCTGCTCACCTACCACCAGCGACTTCATGTTGATGCTCGCCATGAAGTCGGCCGGACCAAAGATGATCGTCTCCACACGCGGGCTGGCCTTCGCGATCGCGTCCACGGCGATGAGGCCCTGGGCGTTCTCGATCTGCGCCTCGATACCGATGCGGCCCACCTCGTGGCCCATTGTCTTCTCGATCTGGGTCAGCAAGATGTCCAGCGCCACGACCTGGTCGGCGCTCTGCACCTTGGGCAGCATGATGCAGTCCAGGTTGGGCCCAGCCCCCTCGACCACCTCGATGACGTCGCGATAGGTCCAGTGCGTGGTCCAGTCGTTGACGCGGACTACACGAATCTTGTCGCCCCAGCCGCCCTCGTTGAGCGCGGCGACGATGTTCTTGCGGGCTTCGGGCTTGACCAGCGGAGCGCAGGCATCCTCGAGATCCAGGAACACTTGGTCAGCCGGCAGGCCCTTGGCCTTCTCGAGGAAGCGCGGATTGCTACCGGGGACGGCCAGGCACGACCGGCGCGGACGCAAGGTTTCAGGGGTCATACCGGCGAGCATGCCTGAGCAGGCACGCTCGATGCCATCCCGGTGTCAGACGATTCACACGCACCCGCGGGTTCTGCCCGGCAGACTCGGCAATTCGTGCCCGCCCACCGGCGCCGGCCCGGCTCGTCCTCCTGCTCCCGCCGGGCCGCCTGCCTACGCCCGCCCGGGCCACCCTGCGACACGCCCCGCGGCACGCCGCCATCCCCAGGCACCACGGGTGGACGCCCCCTGCGACTAGCCTGCTGTCGTGACTTCTGCCCGGACGCCGCAGCCATGAGCCCGGCCACGCGGGTGTTCCTGGCGCGGCTGTCGGGCATCGGCGTCTTTGACCCGAACGGGGACCGGTTGGGGCGCGTTCGCGATGCCGTCACGGCGCTGCGCATCGACCGGCGCCCGCCGCGAGTGCTGGGCCTGGTCGTCGAACTGCAGCAGCGGCACCGGATCTTCGTGTCGATGGGCCGGGTCACGCGCATCGAGCTCGACGCCGTGGTGCTCGCCTCGGGCACCGTGAACATGAAGCGCTTCGACCGGCGCCCGACGGAAATCCTCGTGCTGTCGGAACTTCTCGATCGCACCGTGACGGTGGTCGAGACCGGGCAGCAGGTGACGGTCGTCGATGCCGCGATGGAGCAGAACCGCAATCGCGATTGGATGATCAACAAACTTGCGGTGCAGACCACCGGCGGCCGGCTGCCCCGCCGGCGCGGTCAGCTGTTCCAGGTCGACTGGACCGAAGTAGATGGCTTGGCGCTGGCCGAGACGCACCAGGGCACCGATGCACTGGTCGCGATGCTGTCGGAGATGCGGCCGGCCGATGTGGCGACTGCCCTGCAGGACATGCCGGAGAAGCGGCGACGCGAAGTCGTGGCGGCCCTCGACGACGAGCGGCTGGCCGACGTTCTTCAGGAGCTTCCCGAGGACGAGCAGGTCGATCTCATGCGCTTTCTGGAAGACGAGCGGGCTGCGGACGTTCTCGAGGCGATGGACGACGACGACGCGGCCGACCTGCTCGGCGAGATGACGGCCGATGACCAGCAGCGGCTGCTCCAGTTGATGGAGCCGGCCGAAGCCGAGCCGGTGCGCCGGCTCATGACCTACGGCGATTACACCGCGGGCGGTCTGATGACTACCGAGCCGGTGATCCTGCTGCCCGACGCGACCGTGGCCGACGCCTTGGCCCTGGTCCGAAACCCGGAGCTCTCGCCCGCGATCGCTGCCCAGGTGTTCCTCGTCCGCCCGCCGCAGGCGACGCCGACCGGGCGCTTCCTCGGCACAGCGCACATCCAGCGCCTGCTGCGCGAGCCTCCGTCGGCCCTGGTCAGCGGCGTGTGCGAGCAGGACACCGACCCGCTGCGGCCGGACACCCCGATCGATGAGGTGACCCGGCACCTCGCGGCCTACAACTTGGTGGCTGCTCCCGTGGTGGACGAGGGCAACCGACTGCTCGGGGCCGTCTCCGTCGACGATGTGCTCGATCACCTGCTCCCGCCAGACTGGCGCGACCCCACCGTCGGTAACGAGGCCGGCCATGGCTGATCCACGGGACCGCCTCGATCAGCCGCGGACCCCGCGGGGGTTACGGCGCCCGCGGATTGACGCCGAGCAATTCGGTGCCTACTCCGAGCGGATCGCCCGGTATTTCGGCACGGCGCGCTATCTGACCATCCAGACGCTGTTCGTCGCTATCTGGCTCAGTCTGAACGCGATCTGGGGCATCAACTACCACAATGCGCACGGCCACGGCACGAAGCCGTTCGACCCATACCCGTTCATTCTTCTGAACCTCGCCTTCTCGACCCAAGCCGCGTACGCCGCGCCACTCATCCTCCTGGCGCAGAACCGCCAAGCGGATCGCGACCGCATCCAGGCGGAGGCAGACCGAGCCCAGAACTTGCGAGCGGTCGCCGACACCGACTACCTGGCCAGGGAGATCGCCTCGATTCGGATGGCGCTCGGTGAGGTCGTAACGCGAGACTTCCTGCGCTCGGAACTAGCCCGCCTCGAGGGCGGTCGAGACGCCCAACGCCCGCACCCTGGGGGGCCGGAAGCGGCGTCGTGAGCCAACCGCCGTGGGTGGGTCACAACCTGAGAACAGCAGCCGTCAAGGCCGCGAGGACTACCACCACGAGGAACGGCGCCTTGCGCCACACGGCGACGGCCGCAACCGCGAAGCCCGCCAGGCGCGGGCCGTTGAGGTCCAGGTGCCGCCCGTTGGCGAGCGCTTCGACGACCACCAAGGCTGCGAGCAGCGCCACCGGCAGCAACTCGATCAGCCGCCGGGTTCGGGGATGGTCGAGGACGCGCGCGGGCACGAGGTAGCCGGCGAGCTTGAGCAGGTAGCACCCGACGATCGTCGCGATGACCAGCGCCCAGAGGTTCACGATCGCCGCCCGGGCACGGTCGCGGAGAGCAGCAGCGCGGCGCAGGCGCCCAGCACCGGGACTCCTGGCGGGGTCAGCGGGATCAGCACCAGCGCGATCACTGCCCCACCCACCGCCACGCGGCGCTCGATAGCTCCGCTGCGCAGTCGGGGGGCGAGAAGGGCGAGGAAGGCGGCCGGGATCACCGCGTCCAGGCCGTAGTTCCTCGGGTCGCCGAACGCGCTTGCTCCGGCGGCGCCCAGCAGGGTCGACAGGTTCCAGAAGGTGAAGACGCCGGCGAAGGTCCACCAGAAGGCGACGCGCGACAGCGCGGGCTGGCGTTGTGCGATGGCCATTGCGGTGGATTCATCGATCGTCCCCAGCGCGGCGAGCAGGCGCCGGGCGCGTCGGACCTGGAGCAACGGGGCGAGCCGCATCGCGTACAGCGTGTTGCGCGAGGCCAGCAGCAGGCCGCTGCCGAGTGCCGCCGCCAGCGACCCACCGCCGGCGACGACACCGACGACCGCGAACTGGGTGCCACCGGTGAACGCCAACAATGACAGCAGGCAGGTCTGCAACACCGACAGCCCCGCAGCCACACTCGCCGCGCCGAAGGCGAACCCGTACGCCCCGACCGCGATCCCTACTCCGAGCGAGTCGCGGATAGCAGAGCGGACCGCGGCGTCACTCACGACTGCGGGACTGCGCGCTGTCGGCCTGCCCCGTGCTGTCGGCCTGCCCCGCGGTGTCGGCCTGCCTCGCCGTGTCGAGGCGGCCGAGGAGTTCGCCGAGCAGACGCAACTCGTCGTCGTCGAAGTGGGCCAGCCAATGCTGCTGGATCCCGGTCACATGCGTGGGCGCGGCCCGGCGCAGCCGAGCCAGGCCGGCGTCGGTGAGGACCGTGAACGTGCCGCGCGCATCCTCCGGGGAAGGTTCGCGGGCCACCAGGCCCCCTGCCTGCAGCCGGTCGACGAGGCGGGTCAGGCCGGAGCGAGAAAGGAGGACCCGGTCTGCGAGTCCGGCCATCCGGAGCCGCCGTTGTGGCGCTTCGGCGAGCTGCAGCAGGACGTCGTACCAGGCCAGCGGCATCTGGGTGCCGGCCACGAGTTCTCGTTCGAGCTCGCGCAGCATGCTCGCGTGCGCCCGGAGAAACGATCTCCACACGCCGACGCGCCAGTCATCGACGCTCGGGTGCCGGGTGCTGGGCGTCGACGAGCTCACAGGATTCGATCCTAGGGCGCGGGTGTGACGAGTTTCCGCCCGCTCGAGTGCGCGCCGGTGAGCCGTGGGCACCCGCACGTACCATCGGCACCGTGCCCCAACCCGACGAAGCTGCGATTCGGACCGCCCTCGCGACGGTCAACGATCCTGAGATCCGCAAGCCGATCACCGAACTCAACATGGTGCAGTCGGTTCAGGTCGGTACCGGGGGCGTCGTTGCCGTGACAGTGCTGTTGACCATCCAGGGCTGCCCCATGAAGGAGCAGCTCACCCGGGAAGTCACCGCGGCGGTGTCAGCCGTCGACGGGGTGTCGGCGGTTCAGGTAACACTCGGCGTGATGACCGATGCCCAGCGCACGGAACTCCGGCAGATGCTGCGCGGCGACGCGCCCGCCAACGAGATCCCCTTCGCCCAGCCGGGCTCGCGCACGCGGGTCTACGCCGTCGCGTCGGGCAAGGGCGGCGTCGGCAAGTCCTCGGTGACGGTCAACCTGGCCGCAGCCCTGGCGGCGCGCGGGCTGTTGGTTGGCGTCCTGGACGCCGACATCTACGGGTTCTCCGTGCCGCGAATGCTCGGCGTCACCGGTAAGCCGACGCAGGTCGACCAGATGATCATGCCCCCCATCGCGCACGGCGTGAAGGTGATCTCGATCGGCATGTTCACGCCGGGCAACACCGCGGTGGTGTGGCGCGGTCCCATGCTGCACCGCGCGTTGCAGCAGTTCCTGGCTGACGTGTTCTGGGGCGAACTCGACGTCCTGCTCATGGACCTTCCCCCGGGCACGGGCGACATCGCCATCTCGGTCGCTCAGCTCGTTCCCTCCGCCGAGTTGCTGGTCGTGACCACGCCGCAGCTCGCCGCGCGGGAGGTCGCCGAACGGGCCGGCTCGATAGCGCTGCAGACGCACCAGCAGATCGTCGGGGTGGTGGAGAACATGAGCTGGCTGGAGCTGCCGGACGGGACTCGCATGGAATTGTTCGGCAGCGGTGGCGGCCAAGCCGTGGCCGACTCCCTGGCCGCTTCGACCGGCACCAAGATTTCGCTGCTCGGCCAGATCCCGATCGATCAGCGCATCCGCGAGGGTGGGGACGAGGGCGTCCCCCTCGTCATCAGTGATCCGGATTCCCCTGCCGCGGTGGCCATGCTGGCAGTGGCAGATGCGCTGGCCCAGCGCCAGCACAGCTTGGTCGGGCGCTCCCTGGGTCTGGCGCCCGCTGCGCGCTGAGTCCCGACGGCGTCGACGCGGGCTGGCGTCGAGGCGGGCTGGCGTTGACGTGGGCTCGGGTGGCGTGGGCTCAGGTGGCGTCGAGGTCGAACGGTGCTCGCTCGCCGCGGCCCAGCGGCTTCGGTGTCGGCGGCGCAACCTGGTCCATCGCCATCTTCTCCATCGACACCGGGCCACCGGGGACAGGAGTCGCCGAAGCAGCCGGCTCATCGTCGCCGAAAAATACGTTCCGCGCGGCGTTGCGCGGATTGAAAGAGGTCAGCTTCTCCGCGTCGTCGCCGAGGATCACGCGCGAGATCGCGGTGCGCGGGTTGAGGTTGCGCAGGTCGACGTCGGCGAATTCAGGACCAAGCTCGTCACGCAACTGGGTGCGCGCGCCGGTTGCCAGCTCACGCAGCGTTCGGATCATGCGCGCCGCGTCCCTGGCGAGTCCTGGGATTCGCTCGGGTCCGAGCAGGATGAGCCCGACCACCGCCAGAACCAGCAGCTCGAAGGGCCCGACGTTGAACATGCGCGAAGTCTAGGCCGTCGCGGCAAAGCGCAACGTGAGAAGCCCGGTGGAACCGGTTGGCCCGCTGACCTCGAATGTTTCGCTGGAGAACGTCTCGCTGAAATCGGTGGACCAGGCGCACGGGCCGCTATTAGGCCGAGCCGAGTTTGACCGTGACCGTCGCCTTCGCCGCACCCCGGAAGTACGTCATCGAGATCGTATCCCCAGGCTTGTGGGCTTGAACGACCACGACGAGTTGGTCGTAGGTCTGGATGAGCTTGCCGTCGGCAACGACGACGACGTCTCCCACCTTGAGCCCCGCGGTGTCGGCGGCGCCTGCCGGGGTGATCTGGACCAGGAACGCGCCTTGCTCGAGACCCTCGTTGGCGGTGGCGCTGTGTCCCTGGGCGCCAAAGGATGCATGGACGGCCTTGCCGGTGCGGATGAGTTGCTGCGCAATGTCGCGTGCGTAATTGATCGGGATCGCAAAGCCGATGCCGCTGGTGGCCGACTGCTGGCCGCTGGCGTCAGTGGTGCTGAGCGCGGCCGCGGAGTTGATGCCGACGACAGCTCCGGATGCGTCAACGAGGGCGCCGCCGGAGTTGCCGTGGTTGATCGCCGCGTCCGTCTGGATCGCGTTCAGGTAGACGCCGGCGGCCGACTGCGAATCGGAGATGTGAACGGCTCGGTTGAGGGAGGACACGATTCCTTCGGTGACGGTGCCTTGCAGGCCCAGCGGCGAGCCGATAGCGATCACGGGATCACCGACCGCGAGCTTGTCGGAGTCCCCTAGTGCGGCGACGGTCAGCTGGTCGGTGGGGACCTTCAACACGGCCAGGTCGCTGGTGGGGTCGCGTCCGACCACTTGCGCCTTGGCCGTGGCCTCGTCGGCGAAGGTGACGACGATCGTGAATGCGGTCGCGCCCCCCACATCGATCACGTGGTTGTTCGTGAGCACGTAGCCCCGCTTGTCGATCACGACACCCGATCCGAGCGCGAACTGCGTTGGCGTGGTGACGGCAATGGACACCACGGCCGGTCCCACCCGTTTGGCTATGTCAGCCACCGATCCGGGTGGGCGGTTGGCCGGCTGGCCCGCCTTCCCCAACGTCACGTCATTGCGATGCAGCAGGTTGTTGGAGCGACTCGTCAGCCAGTAGCCGATCCCGCCGCCTAGTGCGCCCGCGACCAAGGCGATCAGCAGCATCAATGACAGCGCGGACAGTCCTAGCCGCCCGCGTCTGGCCGGGGCGGCTTTCGCGGTCTCGTCGGCTGGCGGATCGTCGGCGAGCTCCCCGGTCGACTCGTCGTCCTCCTCGGGCGCCAGTTGCGCCGGTCGTTCGCCGGCGAAGATCGCGCCACGCCCGAGCCAGTACGGCGAGTTCGGGTCGCGCCACGGGTCGCGGCGCGCATCGTCTTTCCACCACGGTGATTCGGCGGGGCGCCCGGAAGGCCCGATCCGGGTGCCCGGTGCCGGGTCGAACCCGTCGGTGGTTGCCGTGGGCGGGGTGCTGTACGAGGCGGCCAAGGCGGCGGGAACCGGCGGGGACGTGGCTACGTGGGGTGCGATGCGCTCGCTGGGCGGCGGCGCGAACTCCGGTGCACCCAGTGGACGTTCGAAGGCGGCGCGCTCCTCGGGGGCAACGGTGGGCGGTGGCGGGGCGTAATGCGGCTCGGGTGCGGGCGGGGCGAAGGCGGCATCGACGCCGTCCGGCCGGGAGAAATCGATGTCCGCAGGCTGCCCGGGGGGCGCCGGTTGCGGGGATCCCGCGGCGTGCCGACCACTGCCCACGCTCACGCATCTCTCCTCACCGCGACGATGAACTCGTTCGAGTGTGCCTCAGCGGGCTGTGTTGCGGTGAAGGGGTGTCTCAGGGGCCGATCGATGTGTGGACGCCGGCAGGCACGATGGTCGGTGAGCCGCCCAGGTGCTGGACGAAGTCGACCGTGCCGCCAGTGCGCTGGCGCGCTGGCTCGGAGGAGTTTCCCCCGGCGCTTGCGGCCGAGCCGACGGCGAGCACGCCGGCGGTGGCCACGGCGGCCGCGGTCATCACGATCGGGCGAATGCGGTGCGTGCGCAGCGCGGGCGCGGCGGGCGGAGCTGACGTCGAGGGCGCGGCCGGCGGCGAAGGTGCGAGCGCCGCCGAGGGCATCATCATGGTGCCGAACGCGGCGAACATCGCCGAACCATCCTGGCCCAATGCCGCCGGGACGTGCTCGATCGGAGTGGTCGCCGGCACCGAACGCAGGCGATCGAGCAGGCCACTGGGAAGGGATGGCGCAGGGGCGGCCCGCAGGGCCCAGGCAGCCTCTCGCTGCACCGCAACGGCATGGGCGCACTCGGGGCAGTTGGCCGCGTGTCGGCTGGCTCGCTCGCGCGCGTGACCGGACAGGACGCCGTCGGCGAACGCCGCGATCGCCTCGTCGGACAGGTGCTGGGAGCTCATCGCGAGGCAGCCTCAGCGGCGGGAGTTACGTGCGCCAGCACCGGGGCCCCCGG
>JALYIL010000187.1 GCA_030775825.1 Actinomycetota bacterium | reverse complement strand
CGAACTCCGCGAACGAAAGATCGGCCACCAGGCCGCGCTCCGCCAACTCGCCAACCGCCACGTCGGCATCCTGCACGGCTGCCTGAAACACCGCACCGTCTACGACGAGAAGACCGCATGGGCACACGACAACTACGCCGCCGCTTGACTTTTTAAAACGTGGGATGTTTGCCGCGGAGCGGCATCATCCGCTTCCGCTGGTCGGGCGCGCAGCGGAAGCTTGTGGCACATCTCTGGTCGAGATCTGAAATCGGGCCGCGACCTTTTGCGCTTGACCTTCACGCTGGGTCAATGTTTAGCGTCGTTCTTGCCGGATGGACCGGTTGAGTGTCATCGGGTGCGGGAGGCAACGGTGTCCTGGTCGATCGTGGACGTAGCGCGGATGTCTGGGGTGAGTTCGCGGACCCTCCGTCACTACGACGAGATCGGCCTGCTCCCGCCCGCGGGCGTGCGCCCGAACGGCTACCGCTACTACGAACAGGAAGAACTGCTCAGGCTGCAGCAGATCCTCGTCTTGCGGGAGCTGGATCTTGGATTGGGCTCGATCGCCGCAATCCTCGACCAGCACCGGGACCCGGTGGTTGCCCTGCGCGGGCACTACCAGCGATTGCTTCGCGAACGCGACCGCCTCGACCAGGTAGCTCGCACCGTCGCCCGCACCATCGATCAGCTCAAGGCGAAAGAAGGGGCACCAGGGATGACCCAAATCAACCGGCCGGAGAACCTCTTCGAGGGGTTTGATCCAGCCGAGTACGACGCGGAAGCTCACGAACGCTGGCCGCAGCACTGGGAGCAGTCCAAGCGGTTCACCGACACGCTATCCGCTGCCGACACCGAGCGAATGCAGCGCGAGCAGACGGCGGCGATGATCCGCATGGCCGAGTTCATGACGGGCGGCGCCGATGTCGGCGACACCGCGGTCCAAGCCGAGGTCGACGCCGCCTATCAGGCAGTCGCCCAAATGTGGACCCCGAATGCTGAGGCGTTCAAGAACCTGGGCCAGATGTACGTCGATGACCCGCGCTTCGCCGCGACCTACAACACGATCGCACCCGGTCTGGCCGAGTACTACCGCGACGCCATGGCCGTCTACGCCGACAGCCGGCTCAGCTAAAGCCACCCCGCTGGCGCCAGGGGCTGCAGACCCTGGACCCAGCGAGCCACGCCTCATCTCCCGTCCCAATCTCCCGTCCCACCGCGCGACGATTGCGTAGGGCTCCGCAACTTGCGAACGCGGACATCACCCGACCTGCCGAACGGTGTCAGTGAACGATCGGATATCGGGACGCCGCCCGCGCGGTTGCATCCAGGCTGGACACGCACTCATTTGCCGCTGGTCGGGCGAGCGTAGCCGCCCTCATCTGCCGCAGATCGCATGGCGGCGGAGCGTCCGCTCATGCCGCGGAGCGGCTCTACCGGATTTGGCTGCGTGTGAGAATCAACCGGTGACGGGAAGAATGTGTCGGTGAACGACAGCGGCTACCCGACGCGATTTCGTCACCCGCGGTGGTGGCACCTCCTGGTTGGGCGATGCGCATGCAGGGTTTCTGCCTACCCTGCTTGAGGATTTGGCGTCGCACCGCCTGCTCGAAACGATCAGCGCCGAGGCGACGGGTGCGGTCCAGGTCACCGCCGTCACGCTCGGCGATCACACTCATCGCCGCCCGCCACGTCGCTGAACGAAACGGCTGCTTAGCGGTGTCCAGCGCCGCCGGCCACACGCATTCCAGCAGCGCCCGCATCTGCTGGATCTGGCTGACCATCTCGGTGATCAACTGCTCACGCCGAGCGCCGAGATGACGTAGCCGCCCCACGTCTCATCGACCGGCTCGGGCACGTAGCAGCGCAACTGCGCCGTGAGCCGGGCGATCAGCACAGCGTCCTTCTCATCGGTCTTGTCCGAGGTCAGGTCCTCGCTGCGCCGAGCCCACGAGGTCAGCATCGGCTGCACACACACGAACGGCATCGAGCGGTCCGCAGCGAGCTGCCCAAGGACCCGCCAACGGTGACCGGTCGGCTCGCACGCCACCGTCACCCCGGCCCAGCCTTTCGCCGTGGCCCGCTCGAGCGCCCAGTCCAACGCCACACCCAGATCCCAGGCTCGGCACCGGAAGGTCTTACGCGCGAGCACCTTCGAGTCGTGATCGCACACCACAACCATCTGCTTCGCATCGGCCAGATCGATCCCGACGATCGCATTACCCACCGGCACCAAACTGCGAAGCCGCGCCAGCCACGCGTTCCTATTGCGATCCCCCCGGGACACACCACTACGCTTACCCATGAACGTCCTCCTTATGCGTGGGACACCAAGCCCGAAGCGCATCAGGAGGACGTTCCTACGGGGTCTGTCCGGCCATCGGTGTGTGAGGTCCGGCGGTTTCAGTGAATGGCTCTGTCGAGCCGGCCCGCGAAGGTGATCGCGAACGCGTTCAAAGCGGGCTTCCACCGCACCATCCAGCGTGCCCTCCCGCCGCCGGTGGGGTCAAGGGATCGGGTGACCAGATACAGACACTTCAGCGCGGACGCCTCGGTGGGGAAGTGTCCTCTGGCCCTGACGGCCCGGCGGTATCGGGCGTTGATCGATTCGATGGCGTTTGTGCTGCTAATGACCCGCCTCACCTCGACGTCGTATTCGAGGAATGGCACAAACTCTGCCCACGAGTTCTCCCAGAGCCGCACGATTGCCGGGTAGCGCTGGCCCCACTCGGCGGCGAACTCGGCGAAGCGGTCCTTGGCCGCGGCCTCACTCGGTGCGGTGTAGACGGGCTTGAGCGACTTGACGATCGCGTCGCGGTGTTGCCGGCCGGCGTAGCGGAACGACCCCCTGATCAGGTGGACAATGCATTGCTGCACGATCGTGTGTTCCCAGGTCGTGGTGATCGCCTCGGGCAGCCCCTTCAATCCATCGCAGACGGCGATCAGCACGTCCTCGACGCCGCGGTTCTTCAGCTCGGTGAAGATCTGCAGCCAGAACCGGGCCCCCTCACCGCCGCCGTCGCCGCCGGCCCAGATGCCGAGGATGTCGCGCTCCCCGGCCGTGGTGACGCCCATGACCACGTAGTACGGGGTGTTGCGGACCTGACCCTCTCTGACCTTCACGACCAGTGCATCGACGAAGATCACCGGATAGATCGGATCCAGCGGGCGGGAGGCCCACTCGGCCATCTCGGCCGCCACCTTCTCGGTGATCCGAGAGATGGTGTCCTTGCTGACGGTGGCGCCGTAAACATCGGTGAAGTGCGCCGCGACCTCCCCGGTGGTCAAGCCCCGGGCGGTCAGCGACAGCACGATCTCATCGATGCCCTCCAGCCGCCGTTTACGTTTGGGCACGATCACCGGCTCGAACGAGCCGTCCCGGTCCCGCGGCACCCCGATCTCCACGGGCCCGATCTCGGTCAACACCGTCTTGGACCGCAGGCCGTTGCGCATGTTCGACCCCAGCGGCGTCTCGCCGTGCTCGTGCCCCAGGTGCTCGGTCATTTCCGCCTCGAGAGCGGCCTCCAGCACCGTCTTGGTCAGCCCGGACAGCAGGCCGCCCGGGCCGATCAGCCCGACGCCCTGCTCCCGGGACTGCTCCAGCAGCAGCTGCGCCAACTTCTTCTCATCGATCATCTCGCCCGTCGTCATGGCCTCGACCATCACACCGGGTTCCAGCTCAGTCGTGTAAGACACGGCCCGTTCCTCTCAATCGGGCCGAACCTCACACACCGTTTTTTCGACAGTCCCTTCCTACGTCACGCACCGACACGCAGAACGTCTTTCTATGCCGCTGGTCGGGCGGGCGGGGCGGTTGGCCATCGACTCACATTGTTGCTAGCGGTCGTAAACCTCGCGGCGATGACCGAGGGTCACGACTACGACGAGTAGGACGTCGTCGGTGACCGTGTAGATGATGCGGTAGTCGCCGACCCGAACCCGCAGACCTGGTCGACCTTGCAAGGCACGCGCCGCCGGCGGGCGCGGATCATGGGCCAGCAGAGCTATCGCTCCTTGAATCCGATGCCGCACGGAGGGGTCGAGTTTGCGCAATGCCCGTACTGCGGCTGGTCGCAACTCGATCCGGTACTCGCTCACATCCAGCCGAGATCGACCTTGACCTGTTCCCAGGGGATGTTCGGGCCTTCCTCGCTCATCGCAGCGTCGAAGTCGGCGACGTCTTCGGCGTCCTCCAGGGCCGCGACCAGCTTCTCGTACTGCTCGGGACTGACTAGTACCGCGGCTGGGCGTCCGTAACGTTCGAGGTAGACCGCTTCGGTCCGGGCAAGTTCGACCGCCTCGGGAAGACTTTCCCTCGCGGCGCTGATGTTCATCGTCGCCATGACCTAATCGTACAACCTGCGATCTATTTCGTACAACTGCGCTTCGCGACGTCAGAGGTTCCAGAAACGCACTCTTTGCCGCAGACAGGGCTCCCTCGATTTCACATCGCCTCGAAGCGAACTGTGGGTAGAAAGACTGCTGTGGACGCACCCCGACCTTCCGCAGCAGACGCACGGCGAGTCAATCGGCTCATCATGCGCAGGCAACACGTCGATGCCACAGACCAGCCGGTCGCGACTGCGATCTTGGCCCGGTATGACGGCTATCGAGGCAAGTTGTGGATCGGAGTTCTGTACATCGTCCTCGGCGCTGGCAACGCGGTCGCGCACATCGTGACTCACTCCGCAGCGTGGCTGCACCTGACCGTTGGACTGCTGTTGACTGCGGCTGGTGCTTGGTGGATCTACACCGTCCTTCGGGTTCGAGCTTTCCGGCGACTCGCTCCATAGACCATCCGCTCATGCCGTTGCGACACGAGGTCGCACTTTGTGAGTTGATCTATGGATTGGAGGTCCGGCTGATGTCGGAGCCGTAGTTCCCGGCGCGTGCTCGCGTCGTGGCCCCACCTTTGACGTGCGCTGCTGGTGA